>JAFSPP010000051.1 GCA_017451425.1 Clostridia bacterium
CGGAAAACAGCATCTTTTCATCCATAAAATCACCTCCGGACTATGGTTCACTTTTTTAAACCATTACAATTCTATAACATGGCAACCTCTCTTGCAACATTGGTAAAGAAAACATAGACCAAAGAAAAAAAGACCGGAGAAAACTCCGGCCTTTTTCAGTCAATTTACTTTATGAAATTCCTGACTATCATTCTTGCGGGGCTGTACATCACACCGGCCACAAGGAATACGGGCCACGCGTCAAAACGGTTGTTGAAGTACATGATTAAAAAGAATATTACCACCGCAAGACTCCAGTAAGTCGCGTTGAAAGTAACGAGCTTGCTGTTTGCCATCTTGTTCTCCTTCGTATAGTCGGACTCCTGAAGAAGCATGTTGTAACTGTCCTCAATCATGTTTATGTTTATAAACATATAGACTGCCGCTGCAATGAGAACAAGCATCAATCCGACGAGCAAAATGAGGATTGAATCCGAAACCTCCATGATTCCGCCGATTATCAGAGGAAGTACGGCAAGTATACACATTACGACACCTATTGCGTTGTACCTGGTCTTTTTGTCATGGAACTCTTCCTTCTTTGCCTTGACTATTCCGGATACACCGTAGGCTGTCTCGAAGTTGTCTGTTTCTATGAAGTTATATTTTTCTTTCCTGCCGCCTGCGGTGATGAAAATAAACACGGCTGCGGCAACAAGTATAAAGAGAAGAGCCAGACCGATACCGGCAGCTGCACCCTCCGTGATCGGGAGTATTCCCGTATCCTGAAGGCCCGCAAGAACAATAAGGGTTACGGGGCTTAAGATACAGAGGGTTGTACCGAGTGCAATCCTCGGTGCCCTCTTTCTCTCACCTTCCATGAACTCGTTTGCCTGTTCCATTGAGACCATGGTTACTTTCTCGGAAGATTCACCTGTCTCATATACTATATTGTTGTCCGTGGGCTCGAGTTCGTCCTTCAGAAGATAATCCGTTGAGACACCGAACACCTCGGCAAGCTGGAGTATTTTTGTAAGATCGGGAATAGACTGTGCGCTCTCCCATTTTGAAACCGACTGTCTGGAGACATCCAGTTTTTCTGCAAGTTCCTCCTGGGACCATCCCAGTTTCTTTCTCTCATTGATTATTTTATCGGCGAGTATCATGGTACCGCCTCCTTTCAATGACAATTCTACGGAAAATGCCGGTTGCAGACCATAAAGTCCGCCTTGCAATTTGTCAACCGGCGGTTGCAAATCACTCAGAGACAAGTTCGAATCTGTATTTCTGATTTACATCGGGATATTTCTCGTGGTCAACCTCGCTTAAGAACATTGAAAGGGGCCTGACCCAGAGTGCCCCGTCACCATAGAGTTTTCTGTAGACGACAACCGTTTCCTCTGTCTCGGAATCCTTAGCCAGTTCCTCAACGAGGTAGCAGTTGCCCTTGAAGTGTCTGTAGACACCGTGGATTTTTATCTCTCTCATTTTAAAGCTCCCTGCTGTCAAGAATAATCGTGAAAGGTCCGTCATTTAAAAGAGAGACCTTCATATCTGCACCAAAACTTCCGCACTGAACCTCCGGGACAAACTTCTTGCACTCGGAGATTATATACTCGTACATCTCCTCGGCAAACTGCGGGTTGCCGGCCTCTATAAAGGACGGCCTGAAACCTTTTTTGCAGTTTGCATAAAGCGTAAACTGTGAGACGAGTAAAAGGGCACCACCGACCTGATCAAGCGACAGGTTGGTCTTGCCTTCGGCGTCGTCAAAGATACGAAGGCCGACGAGTTTGTGAATCATCTTATCAGCAATCTCTTTTGTGTCCGTGTCCGTGACGCCGACGAGGACAAGAAAACCCTTGTCGATGGCGCCTATCGTCTCGCCTTCAACTTCAACTAAGGCTGAAGTCACTCTCTGAATTACAAATTTCATAACAGTTCTCCTTAAAAAAAACAAAAACATTTTAACACAAAAAAACTGCATTGCATACCATTCATACAGCAAATTCTGCCGTTCATACCTAAATCGGGATTTTCATAAAACTATTCGCTATAATGACCTCAACAAAAACAGGAGGTCTATATGGAAACTGCATTAACAACCAATACCGTAATCATTAAAAACAGCATTTATTATTTACGCAACAAACAAGTTATGTTGGACAGCGATCTCGCAAATCTCTACAATGTAGAAACAAAAAATCTGAACAAAGCGGCAAATCGCAATATCGAACGATTTCCGGAAGATTTTCGTTTTAGATTAACGAAAGAAGAATACGAAAACTTGAGGTTCCAAATTGGAACCTCAAGTGAAAACAAAAGTGAACATGGTGGCAGACGGTATTATCCTTACGCATACACTGAACAAGGAATAGCTATGTTGGCAAGCGTCTTACATACTGAAATTGCTGTTCAGGCAAGTGTTAACATTATGCGAGCTTTTGTAGAAATGCGACACTTCATAACTAACAACGCCCTGCTCTTTGAAAAGGTCCGTGACATAGAACTGAAACAGCTTGAATATCAAAATAACACAGACGAACGATTCAACAAAGTGTTTCAATACATTGAAGACCATGCCGAAACAGAACAAAAAGTATTCTTTCAAGGACAGATATATGATGCTTTCAGTCTGATTACATCGCTCATACAAAAAGCTAAAAAAGAAATAATACTTATTGATAATTACTGCGATGTAGCGACCCTCAATCTTCTGGCCAAAAAGTCACCTAAGACAACCGTAAAACTCTATACCCGCTCCAACACAAAATTAAGCGATGCAGACATCGCAACCTTCAATGCACAATACCCCACATTGCAGATAACGAAAACCAGCGCTTTCCATGATCGCTTTATCATTCTGGACGGCAAAACAACTTATCACATCGGAGCGTCCCTTAAAGATGCCGGCAAAAAATGTTTTGCCATCTCTCTGATCAAAGACCCGCAAACAACAACAGACTTACTGAAACGTTTATAACTTTCTTAATAGACATCCTTAACATCATCCCTCATTTGAGTAAATCAAAAGGACTGAAGGGAAACCTTCAGTCCTTTTTGATTTCTTTATTTGTCAAGAAGAGCAAGAATGTCCTCTTTTGCGACAACGCCCATTGAAGTTGCCCTGGGCTCGCCGTTTTTGAAAGCGATGACGAACGGAATGCCGGTTACGCCGAATTCAGCTGCAAGTTCGGGGTTCTCGTCAACGTTGATCTTGCCGACCTTTACCTTACCCTCAAGTTCATTGGCTATCTCTTCGATAACGGGTGAAAGCATCTTGCAGGGGCTGCACCATGTTGCCCAGAAGTCAATGAGTACGGGTATATCGGAATTTAAAACTTCCTGCTTAAAATTATCTTTTGTGATTGTAAGCTCAGCCATATTGTTTCTCCTTTTCTCAGTCTTTTGACTTGTAGTAAAGCCTGCAGTGGCAGTAACCTTCAAACTCGGGATCCGCTATCTGATCGCGGAACTCCTGGCAAATGCACTTGTTCTCGGGTATCTTTTCAAGTCTGCAGGGACAGTAACCGTCCTTGGCCGCAAGGCCTTCCTTAATCATCTTTACGACTTCTTCGTCTTTGTTAAGTGTTACAGCCATTTTTGTCACCTCTTAAAGCGCAGCAGCTACTGCTTTCTTTACGTCTTTCATATCGTCTGTGGGCTCGAAGCGGGCAATTACATTGCCCTGTCTGTCAACAAGAAACTTTGTGAAGTTCCAGTTGATATATGTCTTGTCGCCGAACTTCTTATTGTTTGCCTTTGAGAACTTTGAGAGAGCGATGTTCTTGATGCCCTTGCTTGCAAACGGTTTCTCGGTTGCAAGATATGCGAAGAGCGGATCTGCTGTCTCACCGTTGACATCGATCTTTGCAAACTGCGGGAAGTCCGTTCCGAACTTCATTGTGCAGAAGGTGTGAATCTCTTCCTCATCACCCGGCGCCTGGTTCGCAAACTGGTTGCAGGGGAAGTCGAGAATCTCGAAGCCCTTGTCCTTATACTCTTTATACATAGCCTCAAGGGGCTCGTAGTGCGGCGTGAAGCCGCAGCCCGTGGCGGTGTTTACTATGAGTAAAACCTTGCCCTCATATTCCTTAAGGCTTACATCGTTACCCTGTCTGTCTTTTACTGTAAAATCGTATACGCTCATTTTTATACCTCCTGTTTCTTCTGAGCATCAAGGAGTTCATGGAGAAGTGCGTAAAGCTGATGTGCCTTTTCCTTCGGAAGGTCAACACAGCTGATGACCCGAAGCGGTACGTCCTTGGCCTTTTCCTGAAGTTCCCTGCCTTCTTTCGTGAGAGTTATCACCACGACACGATCGTCCTTTTCGCTGCGCTTCTTTTCAACAAAGCCTGCGGTTTGCATCTTTTTGAGCAGCGGTGACAATGTACCGTTATCCAGCATAAGCCTTTCGCAGATTTCACCGACCGGTATTCCGTCCTTCTCCCACAGCACAAGAAAAACAAGGTACTGTGTGTAGGTCAGTCCCAGAGGTTTCAGGACCGGCGTATACAGGTTTACCACCTGACGCGCAGCCGCATAGAGCGGAAAGCAGATCTGGTTATCAAGCTTCATTGCCTCTTTGTAATCGTAGTCCATGATATTCTCCTTTGGTTTATGTTTCGTACAACTATATTTTATCAAATATATTTCATTTGTCAACACTTTTTCACGAAAAACCGAGGTGCCGGTTTCGGCGCCTCGGTCTCTTTTAATATAGTATGTCAGCAAGCCTGCATAATTTTATAGGCCAGTTCTGAAAGTTCGTCAAGGGAACTGAGTTTTCCTATGTCGGCCCGATACTGCGCGGCTCCGCGGAAACCTTTAATATACCAGGCGGCATGCTTGCGGGCCTCTTTCATGCCTATGCTCTCGCCTTTGTACTCGCATATTTTCTGTACATGGCTTATCATGACACGCATGATTTCGGAAATCGGCGGTTCGGGGATGATACGCAGTTCGGGTGAGAGATATGCGTTTATCTGATGGAACACCCAGGGCCTGCCCTGCGCGCCGCGTCCGACAGCGACAGCGTCACAGCCGGTGCGCTCAAGCATGACGGAGGCCGTGGGTCCGTCAATGACATCGCCGTTGCCGATGACCGGTATCTTCACCGACCTCTTGACCTCGGCAATGGCGTCATAATTTATACCGGGAGCATACATCTGCTCCTTGGTGCGTCCGTGCACGGTGACGGCGGCGACGCCGACATCCTCCATGCGCTTCGCGAATTCAACACAGTTTATGTACTCAGAGTCCCAGCCCGTACGAAACTTTACGGTCACGGGTATATCAACCGCATTTACAACGGCTTTAGCAATATCCTGTGCAAGCTGCGGTTTTTTCATGAGACTCGCTCCGCCGCCGTTTCCGGCAATCTTCGGTGCGGGACAGCCCATGTTTATGTCTATCCAGTCGGGAGCATATGCGAGTGCGTCCTCTGCGGCCTTCGCGAGAATCTCGGGGCTGTCCCCGAAAATCTGGACGGCGGCCGGCCTCTCTTTGTCGGAGAGCATGAGGAGAGCTTTGCTCTTTCTGTCACCCATGGTGAAGCCCTTGGCGCTGACCATCTCAGATGTCACGCCGGCTGCACCGTAGGAGACGCAAAGCTCACGGAAGGCGCGGTCGGCCACGCCGGCCATCGGGGCCAGCAGGGCTTTGCCTTCAATTTTTACAGTTCCGATATTCATTGATGCTGTCTCGTCTCCCTCATCCGCCCCTTCGGGGCACCTTCTCCCAAAGGGCGAAGGTAGAGTTTGCGTCAAATGCCAAAGAATTCTTCAGCGTTACTATTAGTTATATCTAAAATCTCCTGCGGGTCCATACCCCGGATTTCACCGATTTTTTCCGCAACGAGTGAAATGAGTCTTGAGTCGTTGCGCTCCCCCCTGTGCGGTACGGGAGCCATATACGGGCAATCAGTCTCAAGGAGGAGTTTGTCGAGCGGTATGGCTTCTGCCACTTCCACGGCCTTCCTGGCGTTTTTAAAAGTCACAACGCCGCCGAGTCCGATGTAGAATCCCATTTCAGTGTACTGCAGGGCCTGTTCTTTTGAGCCCGAGTAACAGTGGAGCACGCCTTTGGGCCTCATCTCGCTTAAGATATTAAATGTATCCTCATGGGCCTCCCTGTCATGAACTATGACGGGAAGGTCCAGTTCCTTTGCAATCTCTATCTGTCTCCTGAAAAGGTCAATCTGCACGTCACGGGGAGCGTTTTCCTCCCAATAGTAGTCAAGACCTATCTCGCCTACGGCTTTGGCCTTCTCCTCAGTCTTTAAGAGCTCGACTATTGTGTCCAGATCACCTTTGCGCTCCTCATGCGCCTCTTCGGGATGAAAGCCGAGAGCACAGTAAATATAGTCATACTTTTTCGCAAGCTGAAGACTGCGGTACGAAGTCACGAGATTCGTACCACAGGTCATGACATGACTTACACCCTCTTTAGGAAGAAGACCGAGAAGAACTTCCCGGTCTTCGTTAAAGGCTTCGTCATCATAGTGTGCATGAGTGTCGAAGATATTAAGCATTATCTGAACTTTGCTCCCGTTTCAAAATCATCAACGAAAAGTACCTTTGCTGCGCCGTCAGCGGTGTCAGCGGCAATAATCATGCCCTGACTCTCAACACCGCGGAGCACTGCGGGCTTTAAGTTTGCCACAAGTACAATCTTGTGACCGACAAGGTCCTCGGGCTTGTACCACTTCGCGATTCCCGAAGCCACGGTACGCTCGCCCTGTCCGTCATCAAGCGTGAGTTTTAAAAGCTTGTCTGCCTTCGGCACGGGCTCGCAGGCCTTGATTTCGGCAACGCGGAGTTCAACCTTCGCGAAGTCCTCTATGCCTATCTGTGCCACGCCCTCAATACCTACCTTGGCATTGTTTGCCTTTTCAGCCTCAGCGGCTTTGGCCTGGCGCTCGGCAATGGTCTTGTACATCTTCTCCTTGTCAACACGTGCAAAGAGAGGAGACGCCCCGCCTACCTTAATGCCTGCCTCAAGGGCACCGAATGCCGAGAGTGCGTCATAGTCGTTTGCGTTCATATTGGTCTGGGCAAAGATCTTGTCAGACGTGTCGGGCGTAAACGGCTTTAAGAGCACCGCAAGGAAGCGGATAGCCTCAAGGAGGTTGTAGAGCACGGTTCCGAGACGGGCCTTTGAAGCCTCGTCCTTCGCGAGTACCCAGGGTGTTGTCTCATCAATATACTTGTTTGCGCGTTTTGCGATACCGAGTATCGTATCAAGCGCATCTGCTATACGATATGTCGAGATGAGTTCCTCAACCTTTGCCACGGCGTCCGTGCAGGTCTTTGCGAGGTCATCATCAAGGGCATCCTTTACTGTCGGAGCCTGGATTACACCGCCGAAGTACTGGTTGGTCATCGAGACGGTGCGGTTTACGAGATTGCCTATTGTGTTGGCAAGGTCGGAATTGTAACGCTCTATCATTGTCTCATAGGTGATTGAGCCGTCGTTCGCATGGGGCATCTCAGAGAGAAGATAGTAGCGGACTGCGTCAACACCGAAGAGATCGACGAGGTCATCAGCATAGATGATGTTGCCCTTTGATTTGCTCATCTTGTCCTCACCGAAGAGAAGCCACGGGTGGCCGAAGACCTGCTTCGGAAGGGGCTCGCCGAGTGCCATGAGCATAATCGGCCAGTAGATGGTGTGGAAACGGACTATGTCCTTGCCGATTATGTGCACGTCGGCCGGCCAGAGCTTCTTGTAGAGGTCTGACGAGCCGTCAGGGTCGTAGCCTATGGCGGTGATATAGTTTGAGAGCGCGTCAATCCAGACATAGATGACGTGCTTGTCGTCAAATGTTACGGGTATACCCCACTTGAAGCTGGTCCTTGAGACACAGAGGTCCTGAAGGCCCGGCTTTATGAAGTTGTTGAGCATCTCTTTCTTGCGGGGCTCGGGGTATATGAAGTTTTCGTTATTCTCGATGTACTCTTCGAGCTGCTTCTGGTACTTGGAGAGTCTGAGGAAGTATGCCTCCTCCTTGGCCGGCTTTACCTCACGGCCGCAGTCGGGGCACTTGCCGTCAACAAGCTGTGACTCTGTCCAGAAGGACTCGCACGGTGTGCAGTAGAGACCTTCGTATTCGCTCTTGTAGATATCACCCTGGTCGTAGAGCTTCTTGAAAATCTTCTGTACTGCTCTCTCGTGGTAATCATCAGTCGTGCGGATGAACTTGTCGTATGTTGTATTGAGAAGGTCACAGATCTCGCGGATCTCGCCGGCGACCTTGTCGACGTACTCCTTCGGAGACACGCCGGCTGCCTTTGCGTATTCCTCAATCTTCTGACCGTGTTCGTCTGTTCCCGTGAGGAAGAATACATCGTAGCCCTGCATTCGCTTATACCTCGCAAGTGCGTCGGTTAAAACGATTTCATAGGTGTTGCCTATGTGCGGCTTACGTGATGTGTAAGCTATGGCAGTGGTAATGTAGTACTTACCTTTCTCAGCCATGGTAATTCCTCCTTTGTAAAATTAAACTGCCGGGATAACTCGGCAGTGATTTGCTTAGTTTTTCTTGTTTTTGCGTGAAGGAAGCTGTGCTTTTTTGCGAGCTACGTACGAAGCCATCCTGCCCTTTGCGGCTTCCGTACCTTCATCAGCCACAAAAGAATTCATACTGAACTTAATTTCCAGCTCACGGAGATATCTTTCTCTCTCGTCAGTCTCAGTGTCTGCAAAAGACTGCCAGTGCTCCCTGATTTCCTTGAGCTGTTCATTATTCTCGATGTCGGAATTGTCTTTAAACTGAAGTTTTCCGCGCTCGTTCAAGCCCTTCACTCCTTCATTTCACACCTAAACAAAAGAATTTTATCATTTAACATATATATAGTCAAGCAATTTACTTTTTCAATATGTAATATTATAATAATAAATGCACTTATTACGGAAACTTAAATCAAGGAGAATTATTATGGCAAACAAATACCCTACCGTAATACTCCACGGTTTTATGGGCTTCGGTGAAGGAGACTGGATTAACGACTATCTCCTCTACTACTGGGGTTTCAAATTCCCGTGGAATCAGAAGAACAAGGTCCTCCCTTACCTCAAGAAAAAGGGCTATGAAATCTACAACCCGCCCCTCGGCCCCTGGAACTCTGCATGGGACCGCTGCTGCCTTCTCTGGGCATATCTCATGGGCGGTACGGTTGACTACGGCGAGGCTCACTCAAAGAAGTACGGCCACGCGCGTTTCGGCCGCACATATCCGGGTGTCCTCAAGGACTGGGGCAAGCCCGGCAACCACGAGAAGATCAACATCATCGGCCACAGCCTCGGCGGCTCATTCGTAATCGCCTTTTCGGACATGCTTATGAACGGTTCGGCCGAAGAGCGCGCGGCCACACCTGAAGCAGAGCTCTCGCCCCTCTTCAAAGGCGGCAACGGCGACCTTCTCCATACCGTAACAACACTCGCCGGTGTAAACAACGGCACGACAATGGCTTCCAAACTCATGGAGGGCCAGGGATACAAAAAGATAATGAAGGCTGTCTGCACAGGCGTAGGCTTCATCGGCAGAAACGGATTTGTCATGCGCTTCTGGGACCAGAGACTTGACCAGTGGGGCATCTCAGGCGATCCCGCAAACATGCCCGGCATAAACCACTTCGGCAAGAAGGCAGAATATGCCGCAGGCGCAGAGGCCTATTCAAACTGCAAGGAGGACAACGTAGGCTGGGAGATGACTCTCGAGTTCATGGCAGAGGCCAATAAGAACCGCAAGCCCAATCCCAACACCTACTACTTCGCCTATGTCGGCGAGGCCTCCAAGCCCAAGAAGAACGGCAACTACAAGCCCATCTTCAAGGACATGAACTTCGTCCCGTGGGGCGCGGGCTGGCTCACCGGTTCTGCCTGGTCGCCTGATATGGCAAGGGTTTACCCTGACCATGCCGACAAGAAGGAATGGCTCCCGAACGACGGTTTTGTAAACGTCATCGGACAGCGCGCCCCGTTCAACGCTCCTCAGGAGGAGTTTGAAAAAGGCAAGGAGCTGAAACCCGGTATCTGGTACAACATGCCTACGGCTCATCAATGCCACCTCTCCTGGAACGGGGCACACATCCCTCACGAACAGTTCTTCGACTATATGGAAGACATGTTCGACAGAAATGCCTCCCTTCCCGGCTAAACAAAAAACAAGCCCATCGCATAAGCGATGGGCTTTTACTTTTCTCAGAAAAGGTTTCTTATGACATCTACAAGTCCGTATGAGATAGCCGCTACAATGATACCGGCTATCGCAACACCTACGGCAATGACCTTGAAGGCCTTCTTGTTGTCGATGTTCAGAAGGGCCGCCACAAGCGAGCCCGTCCATCCGCCCGTTCCCGGAAGCGGAATGGCTACGAAGGCCATGAGGCCCCACTCTTCCCATCTGGACTGTTTCGCTTTCATCTCGTCGGCCTTCTTCTGACCTCGATTCTGAATCCAGTTTACAAATCCCTTGAAGAGGTTGAACTTTCCGAGCCAGTTCAAAAAGCGTTTTACGAACATGAGAAGGAACGGGATCGGAATCATGTTGCCTATGTAACAGACAATCATCGACGGTATGAGCGGAAGGCCCAGAATATACGCCGCGATAAGTCCGCCTCGAAGTTCAAGAATCGGAAGCAGCGAAATGAAGAAGACTATGAAGTAGTCCCTGACCACACTGCCGTCCGTTCCGAAGAAATTTACAATCGTGTTGGCGAGAGTTTCAGCCATATATTTCTCCTCTTACTCAACCAGGCCTTTGCTGATAAGGAAATCACGGGCCTCGGTGAGTATTTTTTTATCGTTGTCGAAGCGGAGGCGTTTAAGCGCCGCTTCGTAGGTGAGCCATGAGTAGTCCTCAATCTCACTCTCCTGGATGATGGTATTGGTGTCGTCGGTCCTTGCGACATAGATGTTTACGGTCTTCTCGACTCTGCCCTGAATCTGGTACTGGGATGTGGTCTTGAAGCCGGGAATAATCTCTATGTGAAGACCGGACTCCTCGAGGACCTCACGCAGAGCGGTGTCCTCGTCCGTCTCACCCTGTTCGACATGACCCTTGGGGAAGCTCCAGTGCACGCTGCGCTTGTTCTTGATTACAAGATAGCGGTACTCGTCGTTTATCTTTCTGAAAACGATGGCGCCGCAGGAGCGCTCATAGAGACAGGTTATGTTCTCCGGTTCAAAGAAGGCAAGGGCCTCCGAAATGTCATGTACGATGTATCTCCTGCTCTTCGGAGCGACGAGATAGTAAGTTTCTCCATTCTTTTCACAGGTGGCGTTGATTCTGCCGTCAAAGGTTGTGACGGGGTGGTCAATGCCTAGTACGAACGCATGAAGCTTTCTGCGTCCGCTTGAGGTAACGAGATCGATATCTCCGTAGTTCAGTTTGTAAATGAGTCCTGCTGAATCTGCTGTACCAATCGGAGTCGTTACCTTTACCCTGACAAACTTGCCAAGCATAATATTAACCTCCGATAGCGCATACGCGCCGTAGACAATTTGGCAATATTATACTATCAATGGCAGTCTCATACAAGAAAAATTTCAGTTATTTTTTACGCTGTTCAAGATACTCGATAAAGCCGAGAATAAGGGCCTTGCCCTCATCGTCGAGGAAGTCGATTTTCGAGAGGCGTTCCTTTGCCCTCGAGTAGTGGAATTCCATCTTGTCGTGGGCGAATTTGTAGGCGCCGGTCCTGTTAAAGATTTCCTGAACGGCCTTTACGCCGTCAATGTCTATGGTGTTGTCGCCGTAAAACTTGTTGAGTTCCGTCAGGGCGTCCTCATCGTTTGCCTTGACATAGGCGTAAAGGAAGGTCTGCTTGTACTCCGCAACATCGGCGCCTACGTCCTTGCCGAGGTCGTCCCAGTCGGCATAGATGCCGAGAAGGTCGTCCTGAATCTGGAAGGCAAGGCCGGCATCGAGCATGACGTCGGATACGGCCGAGGTCTGCTCTTCCGTGGCACCTGCGAGAATCATACCGAGCACTATGGGGCCCATGGTCGTATAGTAAGCGGTCTTGAGTGTTGCGAGGTTTTCTATAACCACGAAGGGGTCTGTCGGAATCGGACTCTGTACCGGAATCTGATCCTTGTAACGCTCGGAGAAGGGTACGACTACATCCATTATTCCGCCTTCAACGGTCTTTATGACCATCTGATTGTACTGCTTGAGCAGGCGGTAGATATTGGGGTTGTCCTCATACTCCTCGAGAAGTTTCTCATACGCGAGATAAAGACCCACATAACCCAATGCTACCGAGACACCGGAGACGAAGTCCTTCATGACGTCCGGGCTCTCCTCCAGGACCTTGGCATTGGAGATGTTGAACTCCTTGAAGATACGCACATGAGCGGTCTCTTTGCCGCGCCTCGTGTTGCCGTGATCCAGAAGGTCGTCGTGAATGAGTATTGAAGACTGGAAGATTTCAAGTGTCAGCGCAAGCTGGTCAGCATACTCAATGCCGTACTCACCGTGCATGATGTAGTAACCCATGTCGGCAAGGACACCGCGAAGCATCTTACCGCCTGAGTTCAAATGCGTGAAATAGGATATCGACTGGGTAAAGCCCTGCGGAGATTCCGCGAGCAGGGCTTTGTTGAAAATATCTATCTTACTGTCAAGACGAGGATAGTTCTCGTCAAGGAAAGCCTTAAAAGTGCTGAGTCCTTCCATATTAGCCTACTCTTTCTCCTTTGACGGCGATCTTACCCATCATGGGAACTTCAATATCGCCCTTGCAAAAAGCACCCTCAAAGGTAAGAACTCCCGAGAGATCGCCTATATTGAGCATCGGTACCTGTGCCTTGACTCTGAGTGTGTCGCCGTTTTCCTCGCGTACGTCAACAAGGTTGAGCGCCGGTGTTATGCCGAAGCCCTGCGCATCAATCGTGAATTCGTATCTTCCGTTCTTCTCAGCTATAGTGAGAATCGGGTCAGCCTTGAGGAAAGGCACTGATACATTGAGTTTCCATTTTCCGAGACCTATCATGCTGTTTACTCCTTTCGCTTAGCCGAACAGGCTCATCTGGCTGCTGTCGGGTATGCCGACAAGCGCGCCCAGTTCTTTAAGTCCGGTGACAACCGCAGAGGAAATACCGGATCTGTTCTGGATGTCTTCGACGGAGGTATAAGGTCCGTCTCCGTCATCCTTTGCTTTTTCGAGTGCGGCCGCGGCGGAATCACCGAGACCTTTTATTGATTTAAAGGCAAGACGGATCTTGCCGTCCTCAATCGTGTATACTGTCGCTCTCGACTTGTAGAGATCGACAGTGAGGAATTCCACGCCGCGGGCCTTCATCTCAAGCAGAACCTGAAGACACATAACAGTGTCCTCATCCTTCTTGTTGAAGTCATCCTTGGCATTGAGTTCATGTATTCTCGCGACATTTGACTGAGGGTCCGCCATAATGTCAAAGGCGGTCACGTCGTCGCCGCGGACGGTCAGGAAAGTCGCGTAATACTCGAGCGGGCGGTAAAGTTTGAACCACGCGAGACGCAGCGCCGCCATGACATAGGCCGCGGCGTGAGCCTTCGGGAACATATACTTTATCTTAAAGCATGAATCGATATACCACTGCGGAACATCGTGATCCTTCATGGCCTTGATATGCTCGTCTGTCATCTTCTCGGCGGCCTTGCCCTTCCTGACGATTTCCATAATCTTGAAGGCCATGTTCGGGTCAAGACCGTAGTGCATGAGACCGACCATTATGTTGTCTCGTGTACCGATAACCTCTGAGATGGTGCAGATACCGTTGTGAATGAGTTCCTGCGCATTTCCGAGCCATACGTTAGTGCCGTGTGAGAGGCCTGAAATCTGGAGCAGGTCGGAGAAATTCTTCGGCTTACACTCCATGAGCATGCCGCGTACGAAAGATGTACCCATCTCCGGAATCGAGAGGGTTCCGGTCTCACAGCCGTCTATGTCCTCAGGCATTATGCCGAGAGGCTCGGGGCTCGTGAAGAGCTCGTACAGTTTCGGGTCGCAGACATCTACATCGTCTATGGCGATTCCGGTCATGTCCTCGAGATACTTGTACATGGTCGGAACATCGTGACCGAGGTTGTCGAGTTTCAGGATTGTGTCGTGCAGGAAATGGAAGTCGAAGTGAGTCGTCATCATTCCCTTGCCCTTGTCGTCGGCGGGATACTGGACGGCGGTGAAGTCATAGACGTCGTAGTTGTCGGGTACGACAACCATGCCGCCCGGATGCTGACCGGTGGTGCGCTTGACGCCCATACAGCCGTCAACAATTCGCTGTATCTCGGCTGAGTTCGCGACAATGCCCTTGTCCTGATAGTACTTCTTCGCGAAGCCGAAGGCCGTCTTGTCGGCGATTGTCGCGACTGTTCCGGCTTTGAATACGTGGTCCTCGCCGAAGAGTTCTATCGTATACCTGTGTGCCTCCGCCTGATATTCGCCTGAGAAGTTCAGGTCGATATCGGGCGATTTATCACCCTTGAAACCGAGGAAGGTCTCGAAGGGAATGTCATGTCCGTCACGGATAAGCAGAGTGCCGCATTCAGGGCAGTCCTTCGGCGGCAGGTCATAACCCGAACCCACTTCGCCGTTTAAGAAGAACTCCGTGTGCTTACACTTGGGGCAGCGGTAGTGAGGCGCAAGCGGGTTGACCTCTGAAATACCTGCCGCCGTCGCAACGAAACTCGAACCTACGGAACCACGCGAACCTACATGATAGCCGTGATCCTCGGAATCCTTGACGAGTTTCTGGGCGATAATATAGAGTACGGCAAAGCCGTGTTTTATTATTGAAGTGAGCTCTTTGTCGAGGCGCTCAGAGACATATTCGGGAAGCGGATCTCCGTAGAGCTGCTTCGCCTTCGTATAGCAGAGTTCCTCAAGTTCCTGCTCGGCTCCCTCGATTGACGGCGGGAAGTTACCCGCAGGGACGGGTCTTATACTCTCCACCATGTCGGCTATCTTATTCGGGTTCTCAATAACTACCCTGCGGGCCGTTTCCTCGCCCAGGTAGGAGAACTCCTCAAGCATCTCGCCCGTGGTTTTGAAGTAGAGCGGTGCCTGCATGTCCGCGTCGCGGAACTCCTGGCCGTACATGAGGACCGCTCTGTACTTGGAGTCGCCCGGGTCGAGGAAATGGGCGTCGCCCGTGGCGACACATAACTTCCCGGCGTCCTCCGCCAGTTTCACGATCTTCCTGTTCATTTCGCGCAGCTGTTCCTCCGAATCATACTTCGGCGGAATCATGACAAGCTGCTTCGTGGTCTTATCCTTCTCATAGGTCGGACGGAGTTTGAAGGCGTTGTTTCCTATGGGCTGGATTTCCAGATAATCATAGAAGTCAACGAGCTCTTTGATACGTTCCTCTGACTCGCCGTTTTCAATCGCCTTATAAAGTTCACCGGCTTCACAGGCAGTACCGAGAATGAGGCCTTCCCTATGCTCTATGAGGTCGGACTTCAATGTTACCGGTCTGTAGAAGAAGTGCTCCGTATGAGCCTTTGAGACGAGTTTATAGAGATTCTTAAGACCTGTGTTGTTGGTGGCCAGAATAATCTGATGGTAGGTGTGACGATGGACATCCGAGGAATCTCCGATATCCTTTTCCTTAAGCATTGCCTGGATGGCATCCCAGCCCTGAGGCGCGCCTTCGCGCACGTCATCATAGACATATGACTCCACGCCGTAGATGACCTTTATGCCCTTCTTCTCGGCCATGGCAAAGGCTGAAGGATAGCCCTGAAGTACGCCGTGGTCGGTTATGGCGACGGCCCTGTGGCCCCAGTCCGCCGCGCGCGCAACGAGGGCGCCGGCATCCTTCATGGCATCCATGGCCGACATATTGCTGTGCATGTGAAGTTCAACGCGCTTCTCCGGCGCGTCGTCCATTCTGACAATCTTTTTTACCTCGGCAATGGCTGCAGCCTCTATGACAAACTCACCCTTGTACCTGTCAGATACAATTGCACCGCGTACAATTACGGTGAGATCGTCTTTGAGGCGCTTGCAGAGGGAAGCGACTTCCTGCACCTGCTTTATTATCTTCACGGGATAGGCACCCGTGTCATCCTTTATGTTAAAGGTGATGATTTTGCTTCTGCCGTCCTTGGTGTCCCTTATGTTGAGGCTGAATATATCGCCCCAGACGACAACAGTGCCGTCATCCCATTCGATTTCAGATATCTTCTTCGGCTTCCTGCCGATTTTGTTTCCGTAGATTACCTTTGCGGTCTCAAGATAAAGCGGTATTCCGGGCTCAATGTGATGGGGTTTTGACTCCTCCTCTTCGCGGACGCGCCTCTCCCGCTCCTCGGCGGCTCTTATGTCGGCAGCATCCTGCATCTCCTTGAGCTTGTCGAGGATCTCATCCCTGTCCGGTTCAGCCTTCTCGGGAACGCTCAGATTAACCGTGACTTTTTCGAGATTCAGACTCTCCTTGACTGAATCGGAGAAAACCGAAACAAGCGTATCCGCCTTTTCAAAATGGGCAGCACAGACTGCAGACAGACGCATCTCTCTCGTCTGTCTGTTTATTTTCATGTCGGTTATCTCGGCATACCTGAAACTCTCCGGGTATGTTTCATTCATAACCGATGCAAATAAATCGTCTATCCTCTTCTTCTGAAACTGCGGCACTTTATAACCTCTCTATCTCGGCGAAGAGCTCATCAATAAGCTGCTCTTCGGGAACTTTCTTTATTATTTCGCCCTTTTTAAAGATGAGGCCGCATCCCTTGCCGCCGGCGATGCCTATATCGGCGTTCTTCGCTTCACCCGGACCGTTTACCGGGCAGCCCATGACGGCAACTCTGATGGGCTTGTGGACGGAGCGCAGGCGCTCCTCAACCTCATTCGCTATGGCGATGAGGTCAATCTGCGTCCTGCCGCAGGTCGGGCAGGAGATAAGCTGCGCTTCGTTTTCTATGAGGTCCAGACACATGAGTATGTCATGGGCCGCCTTTATCTCTTCAACCGGGTCCGCGGTGAGCGATACGCGAATGGTATCGCCTATGCCGTCGGCGAGAAGAGAACCTATGCCTATTGAGGACTTGATAAGTCCATTATAGGCCGTGCCCGCCTCGGTGACACCGAGGTGGAGCGGATAGTCACATTCTTCGGCGACTATTCTGTATGCATTCATGGTATTTCTGACATCGGATGATTTTATGGAGATTACCGTGTCATAGAAATTGCATGACTCAAGAATCTTCGCATGGTTCAGCGCGCTCTCCGCCATGGCTCTCGGTGTGGGTCCGTCATACTTCTCGAGAAGTTCCTTCTCAACGGAGCCGGAGTTTACACCTATGCGGATGGGTATTCCCTTCGCCCTGCAGGCCTCGACAACCTGCTCAACATTTTCACGGGCACCTATGTGGCCGGGATTTATACGTACCTTGTCGATGCCTGCCTCAATGGAGGCCAGGGCAATGCGGTAGTCAAACTGAATGTCGGCGACAAGAGGTGTCCTGACAGCCTCTTTCAGAGCGTGAATGAGTTCAATGTCCTCCATGCTGGAGACTGCGAGGCGTATAAGCTGACAGCCTGCGGACTCAAGATCACGGGCCTGCTGAACATTGCCCGCTACATCGCTCGAGATGACATTGAGCATGGACTGAATGACTATGGGGGCACCGCCGCCGATTTTTATTCCGCCGACGTCCACCTGTCTTGAATTTCTTCTGGGTTTTACGAATTCCACAGCAGTACCTCCCTAAAAGAACTTGGATATGTCACTGATTGTAACCACAACCATGAGGCCGAGCAGAAGGGCCAGGCCCGCGTTGTTTATTGCGGCCTCGATACGAAGCGGCATCTTCTTTCCCGTCAGCCCCTCAAAGATAATCAGTAGGAAGCGTCCTCCGTCGAGTGCCGGAAACGGGATGAGGTTGAAGACGCCTATGTTAATGGCGATGAAGGCCATAATCGTAAGCAGCCTCGAAAAGTCCATCGTGTTGACCGCGTCAGTGGTTGTGTCTGCTATTATGTCCACCGTGCCTATGGGGCCGGAGAGATTTTTAAGATCGAAGTTTAATGTGGCGATGTCGTAAAGACTTGTCCACACTATACGGGCAATTGACAGAGAGTCGAGCAGTGAGTACTTCAGCACAGATCCGAATGTCGGTTCAATGCCGACTATGGCGAAGTCATAGACCACGGTCTTTACTCCTTCGACCTCGGCCGTATCAAACTTTACGGAGCGGATCATCTGCTCCTCGCCGTCGCGCTCAACAAGGAAGTCAAAGACTGCATCCTCGTCCCTCATCATATAGAATGAGAGGTCGTACTCGGTGTGGATTTTATCGTTTCCTATGGCGATGATTCTGTCGCCTTCACGAAGGCCGCCCGCCTGACTCGCCGCATTATCGGAGAACTTCGCTATGGCAGGAGTTCCTATAAGGTCGGATGTGCTGAGTATTACCGCCATTATGATAATGCCGGTCAGGATATTCACCGTTGCGCCCGCAATTATGATAATTGCGCGTTGCGCCCAGGGCTTTGCATTGAAGGCATTCTCGTCCGGGCTCTCGGAGTCCTCACCCTCCATCGCAACGTATCCGCCTATCGGCAGAAGGCGCAGCGAATAGTCGGTATCCCCTTTTCGTCTTTTGAAGAGCGCAGGTCCCATACCGATGGAAAACTCATTTATCTTAACTTTGAAAATTCTGGCAAAAGTAAAATGGCCGAGTTCATGGCTCATTATAATAATGCCGAAGAAGAGTATGGCGACAAGGATCGGCCATACCGTGGACCAGATGCTCGAGAGCATTAAAGGGATCCTGCCTTTCTGCTGACAAATTCACGGGCGAGCCTGTCAGCCGTCATAACATCCATAAGCGTATATTCTTCCACACTCTCACAGGCCTCCATCGCCTCGCCGACAAGTTCGCCTATGTCGAGGAAGCCTATGCGGCCGTTTCTGAAGAGGAAGTTTGCCTGCTCGTTCGCGCCGTTTGCCGCGGCGGGATAAAGGCCGCCGCGCTTTATGGCCTCGCGGCAGACCGAGAGGCAGTCAAATGTGTCGTAGTCGGGCTCGGCAAATGTAAGCGTGCCGAGGGCCGCGAGGTCCAGTTCGCCTGTCGGCGACTCGTACCTCTCCGGATAGGTCAGGGCGTACTGGATGGGAATCTTCATGTCGGGAAGTCCCAGCTGCGCTATGACCGCATTGTCGTCAAACTCGACCGCGCTGTGAATTATGCTCTCGCGGTGTACGACAACCTTTATCTTGTCCTGAGGGACGTCGAAGAGCCAGCAGGCCTCGATGACCTCAAGTCCCTTATTCATCATTGTAGCCGAGTCTATGGTTATTTTTGCGCCCATATCCCAGTTGGGATGCTTAAGCGCCTGCTCGGCTGTGACATTCGCAAGCTCCTCACGTGTCATGCCGAAGAACGGCCCGCCCGAAGCGGTGAGCAGGATGCGCTTTAAAGCCCTGCTCTTCGGGGCGCCGCGAAGGCACTGGAATATTGCGGAATGCTCGCTGTCAACCGGATAGATGTTGACGCCCTTCGCCTTTGCGGCGCTCATTACAAGCCTGCCTCCGGCGACGAGTGTCTCCTTGTTCGCGAGGGCGAGATTCTTGCCCTCGTCTATTGCGTCGAGTGTCGGGACGAGACCCGCCATGCCGACGATTGAATTTAAAACCGTATCCGCGGACTCCTCACGGGCGCACTCGCAGATACCGCCTATGCCTGAGAGGACTTTAATGTCCGTGTCGGCAAGGCGGACCCGAAGATCGTTCGCGGCGCTCTCGTCGAGCAGAGCCACCATTTTCGGGGAGAACTCGCGCGCCTGCTCCTCGATGAGGCCGACGTTTGAATTTGCCGTGAGCGCAGTCACGGTAATGCCGCGCGCCCGCGCGACATCGAGTGCCTGCGTACCTATAGAGCCGGTAGAGCCTAAAACAGAGAGTTTGTCAGTCATTTAAACACCAACCGATCCGAAAATTGCGATAAACGCATAGAACATGGGCAGAACCATTATGACGCTGTCAAAGCGGTCCATTATTCCGCCGTGTCCCGGAATGAGTTTTGAATAGTCCTTTATGTTATAGTTCCTCTTGATGAGGGAAGCCGTGAGATCTCCGAACATGGATGCCACGGACATGAACGGTGACATCAGGCAGCAGAACCAGAGCGGTACACCGAAGGGTTTTGTCGCAAAGAAGTGAACATAGAGGAAGTACCAGAGAAGGTTGAGGAAGAATACAACAACCACTCCGCCGATACAGCCCTCAAGAGTCTTTTTCTCGGAGAGCTTGGGTGTGACCTTATGCTTGCCGAATGCCATGCCGGAGAGCTGGGCAAATACATCGGTAAAGAGCGATGAAGCCACAACATACCAGACGAAGAACTGGCATTCCCGAAGATCGAGAAACTCATATGTCTTGTAGAGGTCGCCTATGACCGGGCCCATGGCAAATGCCGTGGGGACAACCACTGCCGCATAGATGGTTCCCGCCATATGCTGGAATTCTATTTCAGGATAGTTCGTTACTGCCATCAGGCAGACGAAGATTACAAATAAAATGACAAGCGCGCTCATGGGTATGCGTGAGGGGTAGGCAATGCCGAGCACCCATGCGAAAGCAAAAGCTATCGCCACAACCTGAACGTACTTATTCTTAAGACCTATGCACCTCGTAAGTTCAAAACATGCCATTGCCGCGAGGATTGCGAAGAACAGGTCAAATACTATGCTCTTAAAGAAGAACAGCCATATCACAATAAGTATGACGGCTATCGTTACGCCGGATATTACTCTTTCTTTCATACAAGTCTCCCTTATACACCACCGAAACGTCTGTCGCGTTTCGCGTAGTCCATTATGGCCGCGTCGAGGTCATCTGTCGTAAAGTCCGGCCATAATACATTTGCAAAATAAAGTTCGGAATAAGCCGACTGCCAGGTCAGAAAATTGGACAAACGGAGTTCACCGCTCGGACGGATGATGAGGTCGGGGTCGGGCATGCCTGCCGTGTACAGACCTGCGGAAATATCGTCCTCCGTTATCTTCGAGGGCTTGAGTTCACCCTTCTGCACGCGCTCCGCTATGAGTTTTACGGAGTGAAGAATCTCCTGTCTACCGCCGTAGTTGAGCGCGATGTTTATCGTCGTAGTATTCTCCTGTGTGGCATCGAGCTGTGTCCTGTCAACGAGTTTCTGAAGCTCCTTGGGAATTCTTCCGGTATCACCGATTATGCGGAGAATATAACCGCGCTCACGACGGTCATACTTCGTCTCGTCGGCCTCAGTCAGATACTCCTTGAAAAGCTTCATCAGCGCAGCCACCTCTGAGGGCGGACGCTTCCAGTTCTCAGTGGAGAAAGCATAGAAGGTCACGACCTCTATGCCGATATCATGACTGTAGTCAACTATCTTCCGGAATACCTTGGCACCGGCTATATGTCCTTCGGAACGCGGCAGTCCGCGCTCCGTCGCCCATCGGCCGTTGCCGTCCATGATTATTCCTATATGTCTGGGCCTGAATTCCTCAGGAGGTAAGTTACTCATAAAATCACCCGAAACAATTGCGGAGGGCTTGCGCCCTCCGAATTTTTAAACAGACATTACTTCCTTCTCTTTTGCGGAAGCTATTTCATCGATTTCTTTAATCTTCTTGTCCGTGATCTTCTGGATTCTCTCTTCGCCGTCCTTCTGATCGTCCTCGGTAATGGCATTGTCTTTCTTAAGTTTCTTTATGTCCTCCATGCCGTCGCGGCGAATATTTCTGACGGCCACCTTGGCCTCCTCAGCCCGCTTTGAGATATCCTTTGCTATCTCGCGGCGTCTGTCTTCGGTCAGGGCCGGGAACATGAGACGGATTACATTGCCGTCATTCTGAGGATTGATTCCTATGTCTGAAGCCTGGATGGCTTTTTCAATGGGCTGGATCATCTGCTTGTCCCAGGGCTGAATTACAAGTATACGCGCCTCGGCTATCGAGATTGCGGCAACCTGCTGGATGGGTGTGGGTACACCGTAGTAGTCTATCATGACCTTATCAAGAACTCCCGGGTTTGCGCGTCCCGCGCGGATCTGCGCGTAGTCGTGCTCCATTGAGGCAACTGCCTTACCCATTCTTTCTTCTGTTTTAGCGATTACTGTATCCATAAATTCACCTCGTCTGAAATTATTTACTTGAAACAAGTGTTCCTATATTCTCCCCGTTCACCGCGCGAACGATGTTCTGCGGGTCGGTGAGGTTGAATACGAAAATGTCTATGCCGTTGTCCCTGCAGAGCGATGCAGCTGCCGCGTCCATGACGGTGAGTCCCTTGTTCAGGAGGTCCGTCTGTGTCAGCATGTCAAACTTGACGGCGTCGGCAAACTTGTTGGGGTCCTTGTCATATACGCCGTCCACGTTCGTGGCTTTGAATATGACTTCGGCCTCGATTTCAGCTGCCCTTAAAGCAGCCGTGGTGTCCGTTGAGAAGAAGGGGCTTCCGGTGCCTCCGCCGAAGATGGCTATCTTACCCTTCTTCATCTCTTTTCTCGCATCATGAGAGTCAAAGAATATTGCTATGGGCTCCATCTTGATTGAGGAGTATACCTTTGTCTTGCAGCCGAGCTGTTCAAGTGTATCGGCGAGAGCGATGGAGTTCATGACGGTGCCGAGCATGCCTATGGAGTCAGCACGGACCCTGTCCATGGAACCGCTCGAGCGGCCCCTCCAGAAATTGCCTCCGCCTATGACTATGCCGACTTCAACACCGGCCTCTGAGATTGTCTTTACGGCCTTGCAGATATCGGTTATAACGTCAAAGTCAAAGCCGTGGCCCTTCTCCCCTGCAAGTACTTCTCCGGAGAGTTTCAAAAGAATACGCCCGTATTTCGGTGCCATAACAATTCCTCATTTCAGTACTGTAATATAGAAATAGATTTAACAAATAATATTTTACCTTAAATGCCAAGTCGTGTAAAGACAAGATTGAAATAGCCCCTGCAAAATGGTATCTTAAAATTACAGAATATTCCCGAAAACCGAGGTGGCGCAGATGAAAAAGAACCGGTTTATTGCGGCTGTTTTAGCCGCAGTGATCTCTTTTACTCTCGTCGCCTGCAGCAAGAAGGAGAAGGAAGAACCCATAGCCACGACATCTCCTCCGGCAACTGTCGCGCTCTCTGAGACTACGACAGTCCCCGTCGCAGAGGACGAGCCGGAAAGTGAGACCGGCGGCGGCAATGCTTCGGCCCCGGCCGCTCCGCAGAGCCCGGCCACCACGCAGGCGCAGGCGCAGCCCGCGCCCACGGCTCCGCCGAGTTCGGGCCTGGGCAAGCCGTCAGCAGTCAGCAACGCGACCTCCGCGGAAGACCTCAAGGATGTGGACCCGGCCACCGCCGCCGGCAGCTCCTACGACACGGAAGTTACCATCCAGACGGTCACCACCCAGCCCGTAAGCACGGCTGAGTTTCCCTATGTGGCACCGGAACAGTTTGAGTCACATATCTTAAACTGCTGGTCAAACTTCATCGTAAAGGACAAGGTCATGATTGAGGCCTCAAGGCTTAATCAGTACTTAAACTACGTGTCCCTGCCGGTTAAGGACAGTTTCTTCGCGACAAACTGCAACGGCCTTTCGGCCAGATACGGATACGACCCGACAGGCAAATATGTCTACCTCGAAGTGGACTGGAACTACTACATCAATGCCGACCAGTACGCATCCTGCAAAAACAGGGCGGCAACCATAGTTTCAGGCGTGACAAAATCCTACACCAACACGGTTGACCGCATACGCGCCGTCCACGACTATATATGCTCACAGACGGCTTACACCCTGAATGTCGACGGCGCCTACAACTGTCTTTTCAACGGCCGTTGCGACTGCGACGGATACACCGCCGCCTTCCAGATTTGCATGAGCCTGCTCGGTGTACCGTGCAAGGCCTTCGCAACGGACAACCACATCTTCAACCTGGTCCAGTTGAACGGCTCCTGGTATGCCGTGGATGCCACCTGGGATGACCAGGATTCCGCAGGCATAATCTTTGCGCGCTACTTCCTGCTGGGCAGACAGTCATACTCAAACTACGCAACGCTGAGCAGCATGCTCGCGCCCGCTTCCTATGACTGCTCAAGAATCGGCACGGTGGCAAATGAAGCCGTCATGAGATCCGCTTTCGGCATTCCCGCTGACGCAAAGGATGTTCAGCTCGGAGGCTCGGTAAACCTCAACGGACAGAACTACACGGACTCAATAACATTCATTCAGGGCAATTACAAATACACCGTGGGAATATCCTTCTCAAACGGAAATTCATAATCAGAATAAAAAACGGGGCAGAAAACTCTGCCCCGTTTTTTTTTTTTTGGCTCTATAATTTATGTTGGGGTACAACATAAGTCATAGAGCCTAATTTTGCAAAAAAAACAGGACATATATGACGAAATCCGCTAGAATGTAATTGCTACAAAACATTCGAAAGAGGTGTCACATATGTCCTTTAATGATTTTAGCGAAATATTGCTCGATTTACAAGGTGTTAAAATCACAAAAGTAATTC
>JAFSPP010000052.1 GCA_017451425.1 Clostridia bacterium
CGGGTCACCATAGTTGGTGTCTATAGAGATGAGGGTCCACCCGTTCCCATCCCGAACACGGTAGTTAAGCTCATTATCGCCGAAAATACTTGGAGGGCAGCCTCCCGGGAAGATAGGACGATGCCAACTTCTATGCCCTAATAGCTCAGTCGGTAGAGCACGCGGCTGTTAACCGCGGTGTCACAGGTTCGAGTCCTGTTTGGGGCGCCAGAAAGAGCAGCAAAAGCTGCTCTTTTTTTGTTGACATTTATTTTGAATTGTGTATAATTATATTGCATAAAATATATTTGCCAATTGAAAGGAGTCCATTATGATAGCAGTAAGATATTTTTCAAGATCAGGTAATGTTAAGGCTATAGCAGAGGCAATTGCCAAGGCAACTTGCACAGAGGCAGTCTCCGTAACAGACGCTGCAGCTGCTCTTGCAGAGCCTGTAGATACGTTGTTTGTAGGCGGTGCGCTCTACGCATACGGC
This sequence comes from Clostridia bacterium, assembly GCA_017451425.1. Classification (GTDB taxonomy): domain Bacteria; phylum Bacillota; class Clostridia; order Oscillospirales; family Acutalibacteraceae; genus UBA1227. Next base: position 476 of record JAFSPP010000052.1, read on the forward strand.
ATTGATGATGCCCTTAAGGCATATCTTCAGAGCCTTGACGCATCATGCGTTAAGAAGGCAGTCGTTTTCTCTTCATCCTGGGTTTCAAAGCATGCTATCGATCTCATCAAGGGTGAGCTCGAGGCCCGCGGAATCGCTGTTGAGGCAGAGACATTCTATGTCAGAAGCAAGCCGTCAGCAGCTCAGCTTGAAGAGGCTTCCGCTTTCGCTAAGAAATTCATCTGATTCCCTAATTGCCAAAAAAGCAACTTCTTACACTCTGTAAGAAGTTGCTTTTTCTTTTTTATAAAGAAAAATGGTCGAACGCATAAATCGCGCATCTACGTCATTTGTAAATTATTGAACTAAACCGGCTATGGTAAAGTGCACAATAATTGATGCTTACTTTTTAACTTCTTACAGGTTGTAAGAAGTTGGTTTTATTGTATATGGGTTTAGGGTATGAGAAATCAATTATGACTATTACAATTCTTTCTTAAAAACAGGATTGTTTGTTCTATCCAGCAAATAATCAACACTGCAGTTGTAATAGTCGGCTAGTTTAATCAAAACTTCGGCTGTCAGTGATATTGTTCCGGTTTCGTATTGGGAATATGTGTTTTGGGAAACATGCAGTAATGCGGCCAGTTCTTTTTGCTTGATATCGTTGTCTTCTCTGATATTTCTTAAATTATTGTACTTCATAACAGCAACTCCTTTTTTGCCATTATGATGTATCTGTTAGACAGATATTGATATTTATCTGTAATACAGATATAATTGGGGTAGCACTAAGTAGGAGGTATGAAGAAAATGAAATGTCCATCATGTGGTGCAGAAATAACAAGCGGAAGAGTTTGTGAACATTGTGGGGCCAGCATTGATACAAAAATGCTCAGAGAGCAGGAAATACTCAACAAGGCCGGATGTCCAAAATGCGGCAGCACAAATGTAACATTTACTCGTGAGAATCAAGGTGAGGTCAGAGGTAAAAACGTTAAAACAGTTGTACATCGCACTGTTGGCGTATGCAAGGATTGCGGTTATACCTGGACAACGGATACTCCTGTACAGAAGAAAAAGACATGGCTTTGGGTCCTTGGATGGATTTTTATTTTCCCGCTTCCACTGACTCTTATTCTTCTCAAAAAGAAGGATATGAAACCGGCACTTAAATACGGTCTTATAGCACTGGCCTGGGTTGTATATCTTTTGATAGGTATACTTGGCGGAGGTTCATCTGCTGCTGATACATCGGATGCAGGTGAGGCGACTCCCACTACCGGTAAATCATATACTTTGGTCGGAGAGGAACTTGGTCAATATGGTAAAAAAGTGACCTTAAATGAAGATTCAGACATGCCGGTTGATAAGTACATTTATAAACTTCCAGCAGGTAAATATATTGTTACGACAACTACCGATAAAGCAGCGCAGTTTTCAGTAGTTAAGGACGAAGTAATTATCGAAGATGTCGAAAGTAATTATCCTGAAAACTTCCAGTATGTTGGGGATCCTTACATGTTAACTGCAGGCGATGATGATTTTAACGGTCATGCAAAGAAGAGCGTTATTGTAACCCTTGGAGAAGATGAAAGCTTCTTGCTTATAGGAACAGATACTTTCATTTTTGATGAAGTTATTGAATAGGCGATGCAGCTACAGCGTTTTGCGATGTTACGCATAAACGCGCTACGTTTGACCGGCAGAAACCGAGAATAAAAGAGGCAGTCCATTTTATTGGGCTGCCTCTTTTTTATATCTGTTCACTTATGTTTCTTCTGTTGTACATAATTCGTCGGACTTCCATTATATTGCCTATGCCACATAAAAGACAATATAGTTTCTAACGACGATGTATAGGTTTTATCCATTTAAGTGGGTCCTCGCTTTCGCAAAGGCTTCGCCCCCACTTAGCCTCTCTTTAGTTCCTTTTGCTTCTTTGTCTGCTTCGTCCAGTTTGAGTTCAAAGTCTTCAATCAGCTTTGAGTACTGCTCGATGGTTAAAACCACCATGGAACCGTATCCGTTTTTTGTGAGGATAATCGGTTCGCCGGTTGAAGCCAGCTGCTCTTCGATTTCAGTGTACTTGTTTCGCAAATCTGAAATCGGTCTGATATTAAGCACTTTAATGTCTCCTTTACTATTTTGTCTCAATAACTGATAAAATTTTATCATAATTTTATCATAAATTTAATGCTTGGTTTGTCATATTTTTGTTTGTTGCGTAATTTTAATGGTATTTGTTATAATTAAGGTATATTGAGGTGAAAGAGGTGATTACCTATGGTATACACGGTGACGCTGAACCCTGCGCTCGACTATGTTATGAAGGTCGGCAAACTGCGCTACGACGATATTAATCGTTCGAATGAGGAGACCCTCTACGGCGGAGGAAAGGGTATCAATGTGTCGTATGTCCTGACGGAACTCGGTGTTGAGAACAAGGCGCTGGGATTCGTTGCCGGTTTTACCGGAGACGAACTTCAGCGGATTCTTGAAGAGGACGGAATTGCCTGTGACTTTAACAAACTGTCATCAGGTATGACCAGAATCAATGTCAAGGTAAAGGCTGAGACTGAACTTGATATCAATGCTGACGGTCCCGCAATCAGTGAAGAGGATGTCGCAAAGCTGATTGAAAAGCTCTCGGCTTTAAAGAGCGGAGACTACATCATCCTGGCCGGTTCGATTCCGAAGACTCTGCCTGATGATATCTATGAGAGAATTCTTGCGACCCTTGAGGGACGCGGAGTAAATTTCGTAGTGGATGCCACGGGTGACCTCTTAAAGATGGTTTTAAGGTTTAAACCGTTCCTCGTAAAACCCAATCACCACGAGCTTGGTGACTTTTTCGGAGTTACGACGAAGACGGATTCCGAAATAGAGGAATATGCAAGAAAACTCCAGGAACTGGGAGCGAGAAATGTGCTTGTTTCCAGGGCAAAGGACGGAGCGTTGCTCGTTGACGAGAACGGAAACGTCAGCAAAATCGGCAACGCGGAGGGTAAACTGGTCAACAGCGTCGGTTGCGGTGACAGCATGGTCGCCGGATTCGTCGCCGGTTATTTAAAATCAGGCGACTACGAAGAGGCTCTGCACCTTGGCGCGGCATGCGGTAACGCAACCGCATTTTCTGAGGGATTGGCCGTCAGATCCGAGATTGATCGGGTTTACGGAACATTGGGTGTAACGAAAGTTTAATAAAAGGAGGAAATTTATGAGAATTATTGACCTGCTTAAAGCTGATGCAATAGAACTTAATGCTTCTGTTTCATCAAAAGCTGAAGCCATCGACAAGATGGTCGCCCTCCACAAGGCAGTAGGCAATCTGAACGATGCCGATGCCTACAAGGAAGCGATTCTCGCCAGAGAAGAGCAGAGCTCCACAGCAATCGGCGAGGGTATTGCCGTACCTCACGCAAAGAGCGACAGCGTAAAGACACCCGGACTTTCGTCTATTACGGTGCCGGGCGGCGTGGATTACGACGCACCAGACGGTAAACCGTCCGACATCCTCTTCATGATTGCGGCACCGCTTGACGGAGACCTCCATCTGGAGATTCTCTCACGTCTCATGGTAATGCTCATGGATGCGGATTTCTGTGACAGACTCCGCAAGGCAAAGAGCCCGAAAGAGTATCTTGAAATAATCGATGCTTTTGAGGCAGAGAAGTATCCGGAAGAGCCCGTAGTTGCTGAGGCTCCGAAGGAAGGTTATCAGATTCTTGCCGTAACTGCGTGCCCGACGGGCATTGCTCACACCTATATGGCAGCTGAGGCTCTCGAAAAGGCAGCTGAGAAGATGGGTGTTACAATCAAGGTTGAGACCGCAGGTTCAGGCGGATCAAAGAACGTCCTCACAAAAGAGGAAATCGCAGCCTGTGACGGTATTATCTGTGCGGTTGACAGAAATATCGAAATGGCACGTTTTGACGGCAAACCCGTCTACAAGACAGCTGTTTCCAACGGTATCAACAAACCCGAGGAACTCATAAACAAGATTCTCAATAAGGAAGCACCCGTTTACCACAGCACAGGTGAAGAGGCTGCAGAAGAGGCAGGCGGAGACGACGAGAACTTCGGCCGTAAACTCTACAAGCACCTCATGAACGGTGTATCTCACATGCTTCCGTTCGTCGTAGGCGGCGGTGTGCTTATCGCACTCGGCTTCCTTATCGACACAATCGCGGGCAATGCAGACGTAGGCGGAACCTTCGGTTTCACCAACCCGATTGCAGCGGTTATATTCTGGATCGGTAAAGCTGCGTTTGCGTTCATGCTTCCGATTCTCGCAGGCTACATCTCCATGTCCATCGCAGACAGACCGGGTCTTCTTCCGGGTATTGTCGGCGGTTACCTGGCGACGACAGGTGCTACACTCACCATGCCTACAGGCAACGATGCAGCCGTATCCGGCTTCCTCGGTGCACTGCTCGCAGGTTTTATAGCAGGTATTATAGTCAACTTCTTAAAGAAGGCATTCAATTTCATGCCGAAGGCCATGGACGGTATTAAACCCGTATTCCTTTATCCGCTCTTCGGTACATTGCTCATAGGTCTGTTCATGCTCCTCATCAACCCTGTTGTAGGCGTACTGAACCTCGGCCTTTCAAACTTCCTCACAAACCTCGGAAGCTCGAGCAAACTCCTTCTTTCAATCGTGCTTGCAGCTATGATGGCTACAGACATGGGCGGCCCGTTCAACAAGGCGGCATATGTATTCGGTACAGCTGCTATTGCTGACGGCAACACATGGATTATGGCGGCCGTTATGATCGGCGGTATGGTACCTCCGATTGCTATCGCACTTTCAACAACATTCAACAAGGCAAAGTGGAATGCACAGGAACTTAAGAGCGGTCCCGTAAACTATCTCATGGGTCTCTGCTTCATCACTGAAGGTGCCATTCCTTACGCCGCTTCTGACCCGCTTCGCGTAATCCCTTCCTGCATGGTCGGCTCAGGTGTTGCCGGTGCCGTCTGCGCTCTCTTCAACTGCGCATGCCCTGCACCGCACGGCGGTATCTTCACCTTCGCTGTTGTTGAGCATCCGCTCGGTTACCTTATCTCGCTCGTTGCGGGCTCGGTAGCAGGTGCTCTCATGCTTGCGATTTTAAAGAAGAATCAGGCAAAGGCTGAAAAGAAGGCTTAAGGGCCTGTTAGGAGATTAAACATATGGTTTCACAAGATTTTGTACTTAAAAACAAGATGGGCTTTCACATGCGTCCCGCACAGGATTTCGTAAAGGCCATGTCAAAGTATTCATCTGACATCAACATCAAGTTCAACGGAAAAGACAACAACGGTAAGAGCATAATGAACATTATGGCAGCCTGCATGAAGTGCGGCGCTGAGATTACCGTAGAGTGCTCCGGTGACGATGAAGAGGCTATGCTTGCTGAAGCGGCCGAGATGATTGAAAACGGCTTCGGCGAGGAATAATCAAAGGAGGAACACTATGTTACAGGGCATAGGTGCTTCACAGGGCTACGGCATAGGTAAGGCCGTAATCATAGAAGATTTGAGCCTTGATTATTCGGCAGTCAAGTATACTTCGGCCGAAGAGGAGAAGGCCCGCCTTCAGAAGGCGATGGAGGATTTCACAGTCGAGACCAGGGTTATGGTCGAGAAACTGAAGTCCAGCGCCGGTGAAAAAGAGGCGGCCATACTCGAAGGCCATCTCACGATGCTCGAGGACCCGTTCATGCAGTCGCAGATGAGTGATAACATCGACGCCGGCATGACGGCCGAGGCATCGGCAGACACCGTCTGTACGATGTTCTATGAGATGTTCGCCGGTGTCGATGATGAGATGATGCGTCAGAGAGCCTCTGACATAAAGGACATAAAGGACAGTCTTCTGCGACTGCTCCTGGGTCTTAACAACATCGACATCTCTGCTGTGCCAAAGGGCTCCGTACTTATTGCGAAGGACTTCACACCGTCAATGACGAGCCAGATAAACAAGGAAAATGTTGTCGCTATCGTCACTGAGGTAGGCGGTGTCACAAGCCACAGCGCGATACTCGCGCGTGCCATGGGCATTCCCGCCGCGCTCTCTGTCTTGAACGCTACATCGGTTATTTCTGACGGTGATTCACTTATAGTTGACGGCTTCAAGGGTAAGGTATATACATCGCCCTCGGATGACGAGGTTGCGGAGTTCACTGCAAAGCAGAAGGCTTACCTTGAAGACAAAGAGGGACTCAAGGTTTACTTCGGCAAGCCCTCCGTCACAAAGAGCGGTGTCGTAAAGAAAGTTTACGGCAATATCGGCAAGGCCGAGGACGCGCAGAACGTGATTCAAAACGGCGGCGAGGGTATAGGTCTCTTCAGAACGGAGTTTCTGTTCATGGACCGTGACCGCGAGCCGACCGAAGAGGAGCAATTCGAGGCCTACTCGACCGTCGCGAAGGCGATGGACGGCAAAGAGGTCATCATCCGCACGCTCGATATTGGCGGAGACAAGGCCATAGATTATCTGAAGATTGAACGTGAGGAAAATCCGTTCCTCGGTTTCAGGGCTGTCAGATACTGCCTGAAGAACAAGGACCTTTACAAGAAGCAGCTCCGTGCTTTGCTTCGTGCCGCATACTACGGCGATGTAAAGATCATGATTCCTCTTGTCACCTCGCTTGACGAGGTAAAGGGCGTGAAGGACCTTATTGAAGAATGTGTTGCAGAGCTTGAAGCAGAGGGCACCCCTTACAAGAGAGCGCCTCTCGGTGTCATGATAGAGACACCTTCGGCGGCAATCATCTCCGACCTTCTCGCAAAAGAGGTTGAGTTCTTCTCAATCGGTACAAACGACCTGACCGGTTACACAATGGCCGTCGACAGGGGCAATGCAAATGTCAGCCACCTGTATGACACCTTCCAGCCGGCAGTTCTTCGTGCCATCGAGATGACAATCAAAAACGCAAAAGCAGCCGGAATAATGGTCGGCATGTGCGGCGAGGCCGCAGCCGACGAGAACCTTATTCCGAAGCTCGTGGAGTGGGGACTTGATGAGTTCTCGGTTACACCGTCATCGATTCTCGCGACCAGAAGAGCAATCTGCGAATGTGAATAAGGCTTAAAATCATGAAGTGCCGATGTCTTTGTTGACATCGGCACTTTAATGTGTTAATATATCGCACGTAGATAGAGGCGCACCAAAGAATAGTACCGTGGCAAAACGGCTGCCGAAGCCGCACGGGAAAGGCGATGGTGCCGAAGTGAGCACAGTGGCGCGTGCTTAGCTGGCAGCGTGGGAAATACCCACGGTGTTGTCGCAGCAATGCGGAGAGCTATCCGGATTAATACTTAATTTGTATTTTATTCAGGACAGCCGCATTGTGCTGTCTTTTTTATTATTTTCACGGGAGGCACATACCATGAAAAACACCATCTTTGAGGGCGTAGCAACCGCTCTCATAACTCCGATGCTTGAAGACGGCTCGATCGACTATGAGGCTTTCGGAAGAATCATC
>JAFSPP010000053.1 GCA_017451425.1 Clostridia bacterium
GAGAGCTCATAGACATCGGGTTCATACTCCAGAAGAATGTCCTTGCCGGCTACGCCGAGATCGGCTGCTCCGCGCTCAACATAGATTGCGACATCTGACGGTTTGACCCAGAAATATCTGACTCTCTTTTCGGGATTCTCAAATGTGAGCTTTCTGCCCTTCTCTCTGATTGCCGGACAGGAGAAGCCTGCCTTCTCAAAGATTTCATAGGCCGCCTCACCCAGCCTGCCCTTCGGCAGAGCTATGTTCAGCCAGGGTTCCTTCTCTGTCTCGTCGGCCGCAACCTCCAGTCTCTCAAGCCTGTCGGTATAGACCGCAAAGCCTATGGCACCGGCCTTTTTGCCCATCTTGGCGAGGAGATTGTCATAGCGGCCTCCGGAGAGGACCTCATCCGGGATACCGTTTATAAATCCCTTGAAGAACACGCCGTTGTAATATCTCATATCGTAGAACATTGTCATGTCGAGATATACCTTATCGGCAATTCCTTTTTCGCTGAGTTTGAAATATATTTCCTTGAGTTCGTTTATCGGATATTCAAGTTCTTCAACATAAGCGATTGAGAAGAGACGCTCTATTCCCTCGCCGAGCGGCATGTAAAGACCCGTGAGAGTCTCGAGTGCCAAGACCACCTGCGGATTGACACCGGCATCTTCGGCGTACTGCCTGACAGCTGCGGCGTTCTTTGATGAGATAAGTTCAAGCACTTCGACAGGAGCAGGGAAATTGCTGAGAAGTTCTGAGAGAAAAGCCGCGTGTGAGATATCAAGGGTATAATCATCACTTACGGTCTCAAGGCTCTTTGCGGCAATTTCAAGGACCTCGCAGACGGCATCAGTATCGACATTGCCGATACACTCGAGACCTGTCTGCATGATCTCCTTAAAGCCCTGCGAGCCCGGTGTCGTGCGGTAGACATTCTCACTGTAGTAGACCTTGGAGAGTTCACCTTTGGCGACATCGGTGTTCTTCACAATTGACAATGTGACATCCGGCTTTAAAGCCATGAGTTTTCCCGTAGTGTCTGTGAATGTCAGGACATTCTCACTGACGAGAAAGCTCTTGTTCTTCATATAGAAGTCGTATTCCTCAAACTTTGAGACCTTGTACTGGCTGTAGCCGTACTTCTCAAAAAGAGCTCGGAGAGAAAAGAGTATCTTTTCGTTTTCCCTGAGATTCAGTTCCTCATATTTCATTTCTTCATCCTCCCAAGGACAGTGCGATAGCCGCCGGAGCCGTACTGATAGCAGCGGTTTACGCGGCTGATCGTGGTTGTGCTGGCGCCGGTGGCCTTTGAGATGGCGCCGTAAGGCTGCTTCTCATCAAGCATCTTCACAACGCCCATCCTCTGACTTATGTCGATTATCTCCTTAGTCGTCATGACATCTTCAAGGAATGCCCTGCACTCCTTTTCGTTCTTCAGTGACATTATCGCGGAGACAAGCAATTTTTCGTTTTCGCCTTTAAAAATATCCATTTAAACGCCTCACTTTATCGCTTTACTATGCTAACATACTAGCACGATAATATGCTAAAGTCAAGCATAAATTAAAGGTGCATCAGAGATGCACCTTTCCGTTGATTTCCCGAAGGAATTTTCTGTCAAATTTTTCAACGCGGCGGTCGTAGGTAACGAGACCGTTTACCTCTCCTTCAACATCAGAGACCTGAGTGTAAACGGTCGCGGACAGACCGCGCGGAATATTGCGGATTATCCGCCTCTCAAAGAGCTTTCTGAAGCTGCGTTGCAGCCACCTCTTAGTCGGGTACATGTGGTAGCCGAACGCCTTGCCCGTATACATGTGTCCGGGCGTCGGTTTACTGTACCCGCCGAACTCGGAAAGCAGGTAGCAGCGCGGATCTTTCGGCACGTAAATCGGATAAAAATAGATGTGTTTCGAGACGAAGTCACCTCCGCCCTGATCGTGCCATCCGGATGTGGAGTCAATGGTTCTCGTCGGGTCGACGGAGCGGATATGCTCCGTGACCGCCTTCGAGTCAAACTGTCCCCAGCCCTCGTTGAAAGGTACCCACATGGCAAGTGAAACCGTGTTCTTCAGAAGCGACAGTGTGCGGTCGAGGTCAGTCATATATTCCTGCCTGCCCTCTTCGGATTCGCGGGCAAAGAACTTTCTGTGCTTCGTGTCATCAAAGTTGATGTTGAAAAACGGCACAAGGCCAATGCAGAGGAAGTTGTACTCGCCACCGCCGTTTACCATATCCTGCCAGACAAGCATGCCCAGTCTGTCGCAGTGCCAGTACCAGCGAAGCGGCTCTATTTTAATGTGCTTCCTTATCATATTGAAGCCCATGTCTTTAAGCATTGAGATATCGTAAATCAGTGCCTCGTCAGTCGGAGCAGTCAGCATGCCGTCAGACCAGTAGCCCTGGTCAAGAACTCCGTTGTGGAAATACGGCTCATTGTTTAAAAACAGCCTGCTTATGCCCTTCTCATCGGGTCTGACCGAGAATTTGCGCATGCCGAAATACGAAGTGATTTCATCGCGTCCGGCCGTAATCTTCAGGTCATAGAGTTTCGGGTTTTCAGGTGTCCAGCACTCGTAGTCACTCATGGGGATTTCGAGCGGAGAACTGCCGCTTGCATGTGCGATGTATTTCTCCCCGTCACAGACAGAAACGCTTATCTCGTGAGCCTTCGTTTCGGCGCTTATCGTGACGCAGCCGCGGTCAATGTCGGGCACGATTTTCAGGTCTGCGACATATTCGTCGCAGACTGATTCCATCCATACCGTGCCCCAGATACCCGACTGCGGCGTATACCAGATTGTATTCGGATTGTCGCTCTGCTTTCCTCTCGCCTGCACGCCCTCGCCGGACGGGTCTGCAACCTCGACCTGAAGGACGTTCGTGCCCTCACGTACATCGTCCGTGACGTCAATCACGAACGGGAAGAATCCGCCCTTATGCGTCATAACGACCCGTCCGTTTACGATTACGTTGCAGGCGTAATCGACCGCAGTGAAATGAAGCAGAGTCTTCTCAAAGAGAAAGCCCTCAGGGATTTCAAACTCGAGATTATAGTAGAGGATGTCCGAGGGACCCACCGACTTCTGCACGCGTGACAGCAGCGTCTCAGGCGAGAAAGGAACCAGTATTTCGCCGTCATAGTTTCCGGCAAACTCCTCGTCCGCAGGCCTTATGGCATACTGCCAGAGCCCGTTCAGGTTAAGATAACTCGAACGGACGAGCTGCGGCCTCGGGTATTCCTGCAGAGGCTTGTCCCCTACATCATCATAAAATTTAGATTTCATTATATTCGGCATAACAATCACCGCCTACATTATACAAAAATAAAAACTCCCGGGCAATAACCCGGGAGTTTTGGAGCTGATAGCCGGATTCGAACCGGCGACCTCTTCCTTACCAAGGAAGTGCGCTGCCTCCTGTGCCATATCAGCATTTGATAACGCTCACATATAATAACACCCAATCCGCCAAAATTCAAGCGCTTTCTTGACATAATAAAACGCGCGCGGTATCATAGTTACTGTTAATAAAAACAGAATACATCAATAAGACGCGGCTTTTAATACTGTTTTGCAAATTGTACAGCTGAGTATTTGATTATCCGGTTCGACTCCGGAACAACCACCATTACTGTATTTGAAACGCCGTCGTTTCAGCCGGTTGTTTCATAAGTCAGGAATCGGTCGCGTCCAGTTGTTATTCTTTGGTGTGAGGAATACAACCATTTGGTTGTGTTCTTTTTTTTATTGCAAAAAACTCCCAAAGAGGAGAATTTTTCAGGAGGATTTCAGATGAAACACTCAAGAAAAGTCATTGCCGTACTTATGGCACTCTGTATGGTTTTCTGCCTTGCAGCATGTGCAGGAAAGGGCGGCGACACTCCGTCAAAGCCGGCCACCAAGACCGACAAGGAAGCAGCTGATGAAGTTGCGGCACTCATTGATGCCATCTATGTTCAGGAAAGAACAGACAAGACAGATGAGCAGTGCGCAGCAGCAAAGGCCGCCTGGGATGCTCTTACAGACGCCCAGAAAGAACTCGTTGAAGGCGAAAATGCCGATCCCGACTACTTCGGCAGAGACACGGGCGACGCCTCCAAAGACGATCCCCTCAATGCTGACGACATCGGCGAGAAGGAACTCCTTGTAGTTTCTTTCGGCACTTCTTTCAATGACAGCCGTGCAGCTGACATCAAAGGCATTGAAGATGCTCTTGCAAAGGCTTTCCCCGACTGGTCAGTAAGAAGAGCTTTCACAGCCCAGATCATCATCAACCACATTCAGGCCCGTGACGGCGAGAAGATCGACAACATGGACCAGGCTCTTGAGCGCGCCGTAAAGAACGGTGTCAAGACTCTCGTAATCCAGCCCACTCACCTTATGCACGGCGCTGAGTACGATGAGCTCAAGGCAGCAGCAGACGCTTACAAAGGCAAGATTGACACGATTGTCATCGCTGAACCGCTCCTTGGTGAGGTAGGCAAAGATGCCACAGTCATCAATGCCGACAAGGAAGCAGTAGCAAAGGCTCTCGTTGCCGAGGCAGTTGCCGAAGCAAAAGCTGACAGCATCGAGGCTCTCGACACTGCAAATACAGCTTTCGTATTCATGGGTCACGGCACATCCCATAACGCTAAGGTAACATACTCACAGATGCAGACCCAGATGAACAAGCTCGGCTACAAGAATGTCTTCGTAGGCACCGTTGAAGGTGAGCCCGAAGAGACATCCTGCGAGAACATCATCAAGGCCGTTAAGGATGCAGGTTACAAAAACGTAATTCTTCGTCCCCTCATGGTAGTTGCCGGTGACCACGCCAACAACGATATGGCAGGTCCTGACGATGATTCCTGGCTTTCAATGTTCAAATCTGACGGCAGTTTCAAGACAATCGACACTCAGATTTCCGGTCTCGGCAGAATCGCCGCTGTTCAGGACATCTACGTCGCACATGCCCAGGCTGCCATAGATACCCTTAAATAATTTTACTATCGGAGTTCCTTATTATGAAAATGCGCAAACTAATTTCCCTTATATTGGCAGTACTCACTCTCTGCTTTGTATTTGCCGGATGCACTAAGGCACCTGCGAAGCCCGAAGAGCCTACAGAGACTGCCACAGAACCGCAGAACACCGCAGCGCTTGAAGATGGAACATATTTCGCAGATTTCATCACTGACAGCAATATGTTCCATGTCAATGATACATACGGCGGAAAAGGTGTTCTCACTGTCAAGGACGGTAAGATGACCATCCACATCACTCTTGCCTCCACTTCCATCCAGAAGCTGTTCATCGGCACTGCCGAAGACGCACAGAAGGAAGGCGCCGCTCTCATCGATCATACCGTTGACACCGTAAACTACGATGACGGTACGACTGACGAAGCAAACGGATTCGATGTCACCGTCCCCTATCTTGACGACGATTTCGACTGCGCCCTCATCGGCAAGAAAGGCAAGTGGTACGACCATAAAGTATCCGTTGCCAACCCCGTAAAGGCTGCAGAAGACGGCGAATACACAATGGATGTCACTCTCACCGGCGGTTCGGGAAAAGCTTCAGTAACTTCCCCTGCGAAGATAGTTGTAAAAAACAACAACTATTATGCGGAAGTTGAGTGGAGCAGCTCGCACTATGAGTACATGACCATAGGCGAAGCACAGTATGATCCGATAAACACTGAGGGCAACTCAACATTCCTCATTCCCATAACACCGGATGCGGATATGGAAATAAGCGCTCTCACAACAGCTATGAGCGAGCCTCATCTCATCGACTATGTGCTTCACTTCGATGGCAGCACACTTAAAGCAAAATGAGACTGAAGCGGTTGTTGGCATGGGCTCTGATCCCATGCATGTTGCTCCCGTTTTTCTCGGGATGCGCAAAAAAACAACATACTGCAAACTTCGATCAGATCCATGTGGTCTCCCACATGGATCCGGAGTTTGCTGAGCAATTTTCAGTTGACTACCTGGAAGGCGGCTATAAACTCATCACCCTCGGTGATGAGAGCCGCTTTCTTTTGGTTCCCGAGGGAAAGACTGCTCCCGAGGGCTTAGGCGACATCACCCCGCTGTACATGCCGATAAAGAACATCTACCTTGCGGCCACATCGGCAATGTGCCTCTTTGATGCGCTCGACCGCCTGGACGCCATCCGCCTCTCAGGCACAAAGGAGTCCGGCTGGTATATTGACGGCGCAAAAGAGGCCATGAAAGACGGCCGCATACTCTACGCGGGCAAGTACAGCGAACCCGATTACGAGCTCATGCTCGCCGAGGGTACAACCCTCGCCGTCGAGTCCCAGATGATAGGACACGCGGTTGAAATCAAGAACCAGCTTGAGCGGCTCGGAATTGCCGTACTCATCGACCAGTCGAGCAACGAGACCCATCCACTCGGCCGCGCCGAGTGGATAAAACTCTACGGAGCTCTCCTCGATGAGGAGGAAAAAGCCGATGCCATCTTCAGCAAGCAGGCTGAAATACTGAAAGAGGTGCAGACCGCAGACCGCACCGACAAAACCGTTGCATTTTTCTATTTCACGACTACAGGCCGCGTCAACGCCAGGCGAAGCGGAGACTACGTCAGCAAGATGATCGATCTTGCCGGCGGAACCTACATCTTCAAAGACCTCGGCGACCCGGACTCAAAGAAAACCACTGTCTCGCTTGAGATGGAGGCCTTCTTCGATGCCGCCAAGGACGCGGATATTCTCATATACAACGCCACCATTGCCGATGAGCTGGGCACCCTGGACGAACTCCTCGCAAAGAGCCCCCTGCTCTCCGATTTCAAAGCGGTGAAGACGGGCAATGTATGGTGCACCGAGCGCAACATGTATCAGGAGACAACACAGCTCGGTGAAATGATTAAAAGTTTCCACAGCATTTTCACTGATGATGAAGGAAAACTCGATGAGGTGCCCTTCTTCTATCGCCTGAAATGAGGACAAAGCAATGCTAAGTGAGTCAAAGAACAATCTCAGATATTCCGCGGTCTTCACCGTGCTGATACTGCTCTTTTTCTTTGCGGTGATCTGGAACATCAACACGGGTTCCGTGCATATTCCGATTCCGAAAATCCTGAGCATAATCTTCGGCAGAAATGCGAGCGACACGACCGCCTACGGAATCATATGGAAGATCAGACTTCCCAGACTTATGCTGGCTGCCATCTTAGGCGGCGCTTTAAGTCTGTCCGGCTTTCTGCTCCAGACATTCTTCAGAAATCCGATTGCCGGTCCGTTCGTACTGGGTATATCGTCCGGTGCCAAGATGTTCCTCGCGATAGTCACAATTGCCCTCGCGGGCTTCTTTACCAACATACCAGTGACTGTCACGATACTTGCATCATTCATCGGTTCGATGCTCTCAATGCTCCTTGTTCTCCTGTTCTCGGGAAAGATTAAAAACATGTCGATGCTGCTTGTCATCGGCATCATGATAAGCTATATCTGTTCCGCAGTGACGGACTTCCTCATAAACTTTGCAAACGACGCAGACATCGTAAACCTCACGCACTGGTCTCACGGCAGTTTCTCAGCCGCGTCCTGGGCCGAGGTTGGCATATCCGCCCTGATTGTCATACCGACATTCATCGTAATCTTCTGTCTCTCAAAACCCATCTCCGCCTACTCTCTCGGTGAGGGCTACGCGCAGAGCCTGGGTGTAAACGTAAAACTTTTCAGGGTGATGCTGATTATACTCTCCAGCATTCTCTCGGCGTGCGTCACGGCTTTTGCCGGTCCCATCTCATTCGTCGGTATAGCCGTGCCACATATCGTACGCATAATGTTCAAAACTTCAAAGCCGATAATAATGGTCCCCGCCTGTGTGCTTACCGGCGCTGTATTCTGTATGCTTTGCGACCTTCTGGCCCGCACCATGTTCGCGCCCGTGGAACTGTCAATCAGCACCGTCACAAGTGCAATAGGCGCACCGATTGTAATAAAACTCATGGTCTCAAGGAGGTCGAAGAATGAAAGCTGACAATTCTAAGCTCTCCCTGGACAAGCTTGCCGTAGGTTACGGCGGAAATGCACTCATTTCAGACATAACTCTCTCACTCCAGCCCGGTGAGATTCTGACCCTCATTGGTCCCAACGGAGCCGGCAAGACGACTATTCTGAAGAGCATAACCGGCCACCTCGCGACAATCGCGGGCACTGTTTTCATTGACAATGAAAACATGAAGATGCTTTCCGGCAAAGAGGTGGCAACGAAGCTCGCCGTCGTCCTGACGGACCGTATAAAACCGGAGCTCATGACCTGCCGTGAACTCGTCGCGGCGGGCAGATACCCGTACACGGGCAGTTTCGGCATGCTCACCACGCACGACAACGAAGTCGTTGACCGCGCCCTGAAAGCAGTGCATGCCAAGGACATCGCCGACCGCGACGTCACGGAGATAAGCGACGGCCAGCGCCAGCGCATTCTCCTCGCCCGCGCAATCTGTCAGGAACCGGAGATAATCGTCCTCGACGAGCCCACCTCCTTCCTTGACGTAAAGCATAAGATAGAACTTCTCGAGATACTCCGCGGTATGGCCAAGAAGGACAACATAACGGTTGTCATGAGTCTCCACGAGATTGACCTTGCCCAGAAAATCTCAGATAAAATCGTGTGCATCAAAGGCGACCGGATTGCCGCCTACGGCACACCGGATGAAATATTCACAGACGACAAGATAGCAGAACTCTACGGTATTGAGCACGGCTCCTACAGCGCCCTCTTCGGAAGCGTTGAGCTGTCACGTCCGACAGGCGCACCGAAGGTCTTTGTAATCGGCGGCGCGGGCCTCGGAACACCGTTTTACAGGGCCCTGCAAAAGACGGATACGCCTTTTGCCGCCGGCATAATCCCGAAAAACGACCTCGACTATCCCGTCGCCGCCGCCCTGTCCGAAAACGTCATAACAACGGAGGCCTATGAATCCGTTTCAGACGAGCAGCTGGCGGCAGCAAAGAAGCTCATCGATTCGGCGGACTATGTCCTCGACGCAAAGCCTCCCGTCGGTGAATTCAACGGATATGTCGAAGAACTCAGGAAATACTCAAAGGACAAACTCTCGGAGGTAATAAAATGAACGCACCGAGAATTCTTATTGCAGGCACAAACAGCGGCAGCGGCAAAACCACTGCCGTCAGTACAATACTGACTCTCATCAGGCGCAGAGGCCTTAATGTGCGTGCGCTCAAGTGCGGTCCGGACTACATCGACCCGATGTTCCATGAGAAAGCGCTCGGTATCCCCTGCACAAATCTCGATCCGTTCTTCTGTGATTCAAAGCTGCTCCGTCACCTTCTCCTGCAGAATGCGGGAAGTGACATAACAGTCATAGAAGGCGTTATGGGTTACTACGACGGCACAGGCCGCGACGGTACGGACAACAGCACCTACTCCGTCGCGAGACTCACTGACACACCCGTAATCCTGGTTGTCAACGCAAGCGGTGCCTCAACTTCGCTGCTGGCCGTAATTGAAGGTTTCAGGAACTACCGGGCTGACAGCAATATCAGAGGTGTTATCTTCAACGGTATTACGCGCAGCACATATGAGACAATAAAGCAGCAGCTGAGCAGCGATATTGTGCCGCTCGGATATATTCCGAAGTTCGGCAAAGAGCTTCGCATACCATCCCGTCATCTCGGTCTGGTAACTGCCGGCGAGATTGACGACATCTCGAAAAAGCAGAACGACATAGCCGATCTCTGTGAGATGACAATAGACCTGGATATGATTCTCGAGCTCGCCGGCAAAGCGGACGAACTTGAAGACAGCTCTCCCATAATACCGCAGAAAGCCCCGATAAACCTCGCATATGCAAAGGACGAGGCATTCTGTTTTTATTATACCGACACTCTCCGTCTCTTTGAGAAGATGGGGGCCACCCTCCTGCCGTTCTCACCCCTGAAGAACGAACCCATCCCCTCTGAAGCTGACGGTCTCCTGCTTCCGGGCGGCTATCCGGAACTGCACGCGGATAAGCTTGAGCGCAACACCGTTTCCAAAGAGTCAGTGAAGGCCGCTGTCGAGGGCGGCATGCCGACAATAGCCGAGTGCGGAGGTTTTCAGTACCTCGGACAAAAACTCGACGGCAGAGAGATGTGCGGTGTTCTCCCCCATGAAAGCAATAAAACCGACAGACTCGTCAGATTCGGATATGTCACCCTCTCATCACAGAAAGACAGTCTCTTCGGTGAGAAGGGCACAATGCTCAAGGGTCACGAGTTCCACTACTGGGACAGCACTGACTGCGGTGACGGCTTCTCGTGTCTGAAGCCCAACGGAAGAATCTGGAAGAGCGGCGTACTGACCGATACAATGTATGCGGGCTACCCGCACCTCTTCCTTTATCAGAACATCGATGCCGCCGGGGCCTTCTACGACAAGTGCCTCGGGTATAAGGAGTCAAGGAAATGATAATCAACGCCCCCATGGATATTGAAGCCCGCAGCATGGAGATAATCGAAAGCGAGCTCAAGACAGACATCCCGGATTCACACAAGCCGATAGTAAAGAGAGTCATTCACTGCACCGCCGATTTTGACTATGAGGAGAACCTCTGTTTCTCGGACGGAGCCGTGGAGTCAGCTCTCGATGCCTTAAAGAGCGGATGCGCAATAGTCACTGACACACAGATGGCGAAGTCCGGCATAAATAAGGCCGCCGCCTCTGCCCTGGGCTGTGAAATCTTCTGTTTCATGAGCGACCCGGATGTCGCGCAGGAAGCCAAAAAGCGCGGCTGTACGCGCGCTGTCGTCTCCATGGAGAGAGCGGCGGCCTTAAACAGACCGACAATATTCGTAATCGGCAATGCCCCCACTGCCCTGCTGAAAATCAAAGAAATGATTGATTCCGGTGAAGTCTCACCGAAACTCGTAATAGGAGTTCCCGTGGGATTTGTAAATATAATTGAATCGAAGGAAGCAATAATGGAAACCGATGTGCCGTTCATCGTGGCAAAGGGCCGCAAAGGCGGCTCAAATGTCGCCGCGGCGATAGTGAACGCACTGATGTATCAGATAACGAGGCCATGAAAAGTTTCATCACAAAGGACGGAAAGCAGCTTCGCCGCGGCTTTACAACGGGCTCCTGCGCGGCAGCCGCCGCGAAGGCCGCAACAGCCATGCTGCTCGGTGAAAAAGAGATAAACACAGTCAGGCTTGTGACCCCGAAAGGCACAGGTCTCGACCTCGATATCACCGACATCCTGATAAGTGATGACAGGGTCTCCTGCGCGGTTGTCAAAGACAGCGGCGACGACCCGGATGTCACAAACGGCATAAAAGTATATGCCTCCGTCGAGAAAGCCGTATCGGGCATTGAAATCGACGGCGGTGAAGGTGTGGGCCGTGTGACACGACCGGGCCTTGACCAGCCCGTCGGCGCCGCCGCCATAAATTCAACACCGCGCAGAATGATAGCCGAAGCCGTTGCTGAGATTGCGAAAAAACACGGCAATACCGACGGATTCATAGTAACCATATCCGTTCCGGAAGGCACCGAGATCGCAAAGAAGACATTCAACGGGCGCCTCGGAATTGAAGGCGGCATCTCAATACTCGGCACCACCGGAATTGTTGAGCCCATGAGCGATGAGGCCGTCGTTGAGACCATAAGGACCGAGCTCTCTGTCAGGCGTGCCGAAGGCAGACGAAACATTCTGTTCGTCCCCGGCAACTACGGTGCCGACTTCATCAGGGATGAGCTCGGAATCGATCCCGAAATTGCGGTCATGACCTCAAACTTCATCGGCGACGCATTTGACCTCGCCGCTGAAATGGGCTTTGACTCCGCCCTTCTCATAGGCCATATCGGAAAACTGATAAAGCTCGCCGGAGGCGTGAAAAACACACACTCAAAATACGGAGACCGGAGAGCAGAGATCTTTGCCGAATGTGCCGGTGCGGATGAAGAGACCACAAAAGCCCTTCTCTCCTCCGTCATGACGGACGACATGCTCGACATAGCAGAACAAAAAGGAATCAAAGAGAAAACACTGAATACCATCGCCGAAAAGATCGGTGAAAACATAAAGACGGAAAAGATGACAACCGGAGCAATCGCCTTTTCGAACAAGAGCGGTAAGCTCCTCGCCACAGCGGACGCAGAGAGTCTGCTGAGAGCCATCAGGGAGGAATACAAAGTATGATTCATATTGTGGGTGCCGGATGCGGCGCAACAGACCTCATAACTCTCCGCGGTAAGAAATACCTCGAGGAGGCGGATGTGATTATCTATGCAGGCTCCCTGGTCAACAGGGAACTGCTTGACTTCGCAAAGCCCGGAGCCGAGAAATACGACAGTGCCGCTATGACACTCGAGGAAGTCATTGAAAAAATAACGGCTGCGGAGGCGGACGGCAAGACGACCGTACGCCTTCACACCGGCGACCCCTCACTCTACGGCGCGATAAGAGAGCAGATGACCGAGTTTGACAGACTTGGTTTTGAATATGACATAACGCCCGGTGTGAGCGCCTTTTCAGGCGCCGCAGCCGCCCTTAAAGCGGAGTACACCCTGCCGAATGTCTCACAGACAGTTATCATCACACGTGTTGCAGGCAGGACGGATGTCCCCGACAGCGAGAAACTCTCCGAGCTTGCAAAGCACAACTCAACGATAGTTCTCTACCTCAGCACAGGTCTCCTCGGAAAAGTGACCGAGGAACTCATAGACGGCGGCTACAGCCCCGATTCCCCCGCTGCGATTGTCTACAAGGCATCTTGGCCGGACGAGAAGGTCTTCCGCTGCACGGTCGGCACTCTTGAACAGACTGCGAAAGAGAACAATATAACAAAACTCGCCCTCATAACCGTGGGCGGTTTCCTGGGCGATGACTTTGACCGCTCAAAGCTCTATGACCCCACCTTCCCCACAGAATTCCGCGAGGTAAAGTAATGAAAACAGCCATCCTCTGCTTTTCCGAAAACGGCCTGAAGCTGGCCGAAGGACTGGCAAAAAGCCTGGACGGTGAGACGACCGTCAGGTTCAAGGAACACGACGACCTGGGTACACTCTTCAAAGAAAGTGATGCCCTCATCTTCATATGCGCTGCCGGCATTGCCGTCCGTCTCGTGGCACCGTACCTCGAGAGCAAGACCACTGACCCTGCCGTCCTCGTCATAGACGATCAGGGACGGCACGTAATCTCCCTGCTCTCGGGCCATATCGGCGGCGCCAACGCCCTCACAAAAGAGATTGCCGGCAGGATAGGCGCGGAAGCGGTCATCACCACCGCAACCGACGGAGCCGGAAAATTCTCATGTGACGCATGGGCAGCGACACACGGCTGCTCAATCTCATCAATGGAGACGGCGAAGAAAATCTCCGCCGCAATACTCGAAAAGGACATTCCGGTATCTTCGGAATACGAGTTGCCGGGATGTCTGCCGAACGGTCTTGTAAAGGGCGACTCCGGTGACCTCGGCATCTACATAGGCATAAAGACTGCTGAGCCGTACAGGGAGACGCTCCGGCTTGTTCCTTCTGTCGTAACCGTAGGCATAGGCTGCAAGCGCGGCACAGAGGCGCAGAGGCTCATTGATGCTGTGAAAGAAGTTCTGAAAGACAATGAAATCGATGAAAAAGCGATTTACCATATCGCTTCAATAGACATAAAAAAAGACGAAGAAGGTCTGCTCGCCTGCGCCGATTATTTCGGTGTACCGACTGCGTTCTACAGCGCCGAAGTCTTAAACGACATACAGGGTGAGTTTGACGAATCCGACTTCGTAAAAGAGATGACGGGTGTCGGCAACGTCTGTGAACGCGCTGCAGTTGCGCAGGGCGGCAGACTGATTGTCGGCAAGACCGCAAAAGGCGGCATAACGGTCGCCGTATCCGTAAAGGACCGGAGGATTGAGTTTTGAAAAAACTGAGCGTAGTGGGCATAGGCCCCGGAAGATATGAAGGCATGACCCTTCAGGCAATAAAAACAATTGAAGCAGCTGACGTAATCGTCGGCTACACTGTCTACTGTGATCTGCTGAAGCCTCACTTCCCCGACAAGGAGTTCTTTTCCACCCCGATGATGCAGGAGGTCGAGCGCTGCCGCCTGGCCCTTGAGAAAGCCGCGGAAGGAAAGACAATAGCCATGGTATGTTCCGGCGATGCAGGCATCTACGGCATGGCATCCCCGATAATCGAACTCGCCGGTGAATACGGCGTCGAGATTGAGGTCGTCCCCGGCGTAACCGCAGCAGTTTCGGGCTCAGCCGTTTTAGGCTCTCCCCTCACCTGCGACTTCGCAGTTATAAGCCTCTCCGACCTGCTGACTCCGATGGAGGTCATTGAGCAGAGACTTGAGGGCGCTTCATCCGGTGACCTCTGCATCGTCCTCTACAACCCGTCCAGCAAGAAACGAGCCGACTACCTCTCACATACCTGTGACATGGTATTAAAGCACCGTTCTCCCGATACCGTATGCGGTATTGTAAAGAACATCGGACGCGAAGGCGAAGAGATGAAACTCATGACTCTCGCAGAACTCAAGGACTATTCAGCGGACATGTTTACGACCGTCTTTATCGGCAATTCCAAAACGAAAATTGTCGACGGAAAAATGGTGACCCCCAGAGGATATGTATATGAAAAGTAAGGTCTGCCTGTTTGCGGGAACGACCGAAGGCCGGGTCATTGCAAACCTTCTGAAGGACGCTGTCGACCTCACCGTCTGCGTCGCGACGGAATACGGCGAAGAACTCCTGGACGGCATCACGGTCCATACCGGCAGGATGAGCGCAGATGATATGAGAGCATTCTTCGAAAGTGAAGGATTTGAGCTCATCATCGATGCGACACACCCCTACGCCGTGGAAGTGACTGAGAACATAAAGGAAGCCGCATCCGTTCCCGTCATGAGAATTCTGCGTGAAGACTATAAGACGATAAGCGATGCGGTCTGTGTCGACAGCGCGGAAGATGCGAAAAACTTTATAGAAAAAACAGACGGCAATGTACTCCTGACCACGGGTTCAAAGGAACTCTCCGTTTATGCGGGCCTTGATCTTTCAAGAATCTGGGCAAGGGTGCTGCCGCTTGACTCCTCGCTCGAAGCCTGCAGAGAAGCGGGATTTGACGACGAGCATATCATTGCCGCCCAGGGCCCGTTTTCATATGAGGAAAACCTTGAGCAGCTGAAAAAGATAAACGCGAAATACCTGGTGACCAAGATGTCCGGAAAAAGCGGCGGCTTTGACGAGAAAATCCGCGCAGCGAAGGATGCCGGCGCGATCCCCGTTATCATAGGCCTGCCGCCGCAGACCGAAGGTCTGACGCTCGACGAAGCGACAGCGGAACTTAAAAGGAGATACTTATGAGCAGAGTGACAATAATCGGAATCGGACCGGGCTCGGACGGACTTCTGACCGCAGATGCGAAAGAGGCCCTTTCCGCCTGCGACGCGGTACTCGGAGCAAAATCCGTAGTTGACTCGCTGAAAATCGATAAACCCGTATACTATGAATATCTTCCCGAAAAGGTAAAGGATATTCTGGACAACCATCCGGAGATTAAAAACGCTGCGCTCGTCATGCGCGGCGATGTCGGCTTTTACAGCGGCGCAAAGAAGCTCAGGGAAACAATACCGGACGCTGTGCTGATTCCCGGCATTGCCTCTCCCATTCTCTTTGCCGCCGACCTCGGCATCTCCTGGGACGACGCCGCGCTCATCAGCCTCCACGGCAAGGATGAGAACCCGGTTCTCAAAATCAGCCGGAACATTAAGACTTTCATACTGACAGGCGGAAACAGTTCTCCGAAGAACATAATCAGCAAGCTCATCGAATACGGTCTGGGCGACCTGAAAGTCACCGTGGGCGAGAATCTCTCCTGTGAAAACGAGAGATATACTGCGGGCTCTGCCTCGCAGCTCGAGGGCATGGATTTCGATCCTCTCTCAATCGTTTTCGTTGAGAATCCTTATGCCGAAAAAGCCACTGCCATAGGAATCCCGGACGATGAATTCATCCGCGGGGACGTGCCTATGACCAAGGCTGAAATAAGAGCAATATCGCTTTCAAAACTGAAAATCAAAAACAATTCCGTCATCTGGGACGTAGGTGCCGGCACAGGCTCCGTCTCGGTTGAATGTGCCCTCCTTGCTGAGGACGGATGTGTATATGCAATTGAGAAAAAGCCCGAAGCTGTCGATCTCATCAGACAGAACAGGATTAAGTTCAGGGCTGACAATATAATCGACATCGTCGGTGAAGCGCCGGAGGCTCTCGCAGACCTCCCCGCCCCCGACTGCGTATTTATCGGCGGTTCCTCAGGCAACCTTGAACAGATAATCAACCTCGTTCTCGAAAAGAATGAAAACGCGACAATAGTCGTAAACGCAATAACACTTGAAACCCAGACGGAAGCGAGCAGTCTCGCAAAGAACTTTGACGAATTCGAAGCGGTTTCCGTAAGCGTCTCCCGTTCAAGGCCGGCCGGTGACTACCACCTTATGAACTCGTTAAACCCCGTAACAATCTTTACCATGCGCAGAGGCAGAAAATGAGACTATTCATCACTTACCAGACATATGCGATCTTCGCGGGCTTCATGCTGGATTTCTTCCTGGGTGATCCCCCGTCGTTTCCGCACCCCGTAAGGATTATCGGCAAACTGATAAGTTACCTTGACGAAAAACTCCGTCATGGCGAAAACGACGAGCGGGACTTAAAGACCGGAGCGCTTGCAACGGGTATTACCGTTTCGGTATCCACACTTGTTCCTCTCCTGCTCCTCATACTCTCAGCGCGTTATCTCCCTTATCTCTGCTTCTTCCTCTGCACCCTCATGTGCTGGCAGCTCATCTCAGCCAGACAGCTTCAGAGAGAAGCGGACAAGGTTAAGAAATGTCTTTTTGAGGAAGACATTGAAGGCGCGAGAAAGGCAGTCTCAATGATTGTCGGCCGCGACACGGAGAAGCTCGACGAAAAAGGCATCACGCGCGCAGCAGTCGAGACAGTCGCGGAGAGCACATCGGACGGTGTCACGGCACCCCTCTTCTGGATGATGCTTTTCGGCCCTGTCGGCGGTTTCTTCTACAAGTCAGTCAACACACTCGACTCAATGATAGGATACAAAAACGACAAATACATCTTCTTCGGAAGAGCTGCCGCAAAACTTGACGATGCAGTCAACTTCATTCCGTCAAGACTCGCTGCGGCACTGATGATAGCCGCAAGCGCACTTTTAAGGCTGGATGCGAAAAACGCTCTGAGAGTATTCAGGCGGGACCGCTTAAAGCACGCGAGTCCCAACTCGGCGCAGACCGAATCCGTATGCGCAGGCGCACTCGACCTGCGGCTCCTCGGCCCCGCCACATACGGAGGAGTCCTGCATGACAAACCGTATATCGGGGACCCGATAAAAGAGATTGAACCGAAAGACATAGAAAGGGCATGCAACCTGATGTATGCCACATCAGCCCTGATGCTCGCCCTCACACTGTTAACAAGGACACTGGTGATGTTATGCTTTTAAATCAGATAAACCCGCACGGCGGTGACATCTATCACAACGATGTTCTCATGGACTTCTCCTCGAATGTGAATCCGTGGGGCGTGCATCCGCATATAAAGCTTGCAGTGGCGAAGGCTGTCGACAATGCAGACAGATACCCTGACCCCTACTGCTCAGAACTTCGCAAGAAGCTTGAAGAGCGGGAAGGCATCGGCAGAGAGAACATTCTCTGCGGCAACGGTGCTGCTGATTTAATATATTCATTTGCCGCGGCCCTCGACGGAAATAAGCCGTCTGTCATTCCAATTCCGACTTTCTGCGAATATGAGACGGCAATGAACGCCGCGGGCAAGCCCTTCGTAAACAATGCGGATAAGGGCCTTGAGAACTACGAGGCCATCTTCCTCTGTTCCCCGAACAATCCGACAGGTGCGCTCATTCCGCCGGAAGGCATTGAAAAGATTGCTGCCACGGGCATCCGTGTACTGCTCGATGTCACCTTCCTCCCCCTCACTGAGACACCTTTCCTCTACAATTTCCCGGCTCTCTTAAGCCGCTATCCGAATATCGTCGCGCTCAAGGCATTCACCAAGGACTTCGCACTTGCGGGAGTCCGGCTCGGCTATGCCATCTCAACCGACAGGATCTTCCTGAACAAAATGGCTGAGAAGTCCCAGTGCTGGAACGTCTCCACACTGGCACAGACTGCCGGCCTCGCCGCGCTGGAGTGCTCAGGCGACATAAAGGCACAGATAAACACCCTCCTCTCCGAGCGCAAGAGAGTCACCGAGGAACTGAAGAAGATTCCCGGCCTCAAGGTCTACGACAGCGCGACAAACTTCATCCTCCTCTACTCGGAGAAGGACCTCTACGGAAAACTCAAGGAGAGAAGAATTCTCATCCGCGACTGCTCATATGAGAAGGGCCTGCAGAAAGGCTTTGTCAGAATAGCTGTCAGGACAAGGGAAGAGAACGACACACTCATAGCCGCGATAAAGGAGATACGCCGATGAGTAAAGCCAGAGCCATCATGGTGCAGGGCACCATGTCCAATGCGGGCAAAAGCCTTATCTGCGCCGCCCTCTGCCGCATATTTGCGCAGGACGGCCATAAAGTCGCGCCCTTCAAGTCCCAGAACATGGCGCTCAACTCCTTTATAACCGAAGAGGGCCTTGAGATGGGCCGCGCACAGGTCGTCCAGGCAGAGGCGGCCGGCATTGCCCCGCAGGTCGCAATGAATCCCGTACTTTTAAAGCCCACGACCGACGTGGGTTCACAGGTGATTGTAAACGGTGAGGTCAGAGGCAATATGTCCGCCGCTGATTACTTCAAATACAAAAAGCAGCTCATACCGGAGATAATGCAGGCTTATGAAAAGCTTGCGGACGAGTACGACATAATCGTCATTGAGGGCGCCGGAAGTCCGGCGGAGATCAACCTCAAGGAAGACGACATAGTAAATATGGGAATGGCGAAACTTGCCAAGGCGCCCGTCCTCCTCGTCGGAGACATAGACAGAGGCGGAGTTTTCGCCCAGCTCTACGGTACTCTCGCCCTGCTTCAGCCCGACGAGAGGGAAATGGTAAAGGCCACTGTCATCAATAAATTCCGCGGTGATAAAAAAATACTCGAGCCCGGTCTCGACATGCTCTATGACCTTGTGAAGATCCCGTGCGCAGGCGTAGTTCCCTACACCAAGGCGGACATAGATGATGAGGACAGCTTAAGCGAGCGCCTGAAATCCGGCGAGCGCAGAGAAATCGACATTGCCGTCATCTCCCTTCCCCGCATTTCAAACTTTACGGACTTCTCCCCGTTCTCACGTTTTTCAGGTGTGTCCCTGCGATATGTGAAAAGCGTGAACGAACTCGGAAATCCCGATAT
This sequence comes from Clostridia bacterium, assembly GCA_017451425.1. Classification (GTDB taxonomy): domain Bacteria; phylum Bacillota; class Clostridia; order Oscillospirales; family Acutalibacteraceae; genus UBA1227. Next base: position 19,340 of record JAFSPP010000053.1, read on the forward strand.
GATAATCCTCCCCGGCACAAAGTCCACTATCTCTGACCTCCTCTGGCTGCGCCAGAACGGTCTGGAGGCCGAGATTAAAAAACGGGCCGCCCGCAGTATACCGGTATTCGGCATATGCGGCGGATTTCAGATGCTGGGAGAGCGCATTGCCGATCCTTACGGCACCGAGGGCGGCGGCGAGACAAGAGGTCTCGGCCTCCTCCCCGTCGACACTGTCTTCGAAAAGGAGAAGACGCGTACCCAAACGGACGGCAGATTCGACAGCATAGGCGGAATCTTCTCAGACCTCTCTGGCCGTCCCTACAGAGGCTACGAAATACATATGGGACAGAGCAGCGATACATCTCCCGTAATAGAAAACAACGACGTCTACGGAAGCTATATCCACGGCATTTTCGACGAGCCCGGAATTTCCGAATCAATCGTGAAAGCCCTCTACAAAAAGCGCGGCCTCGTCTTTGACGAGAATGCGGTCTTCGACATTCACAGTTACAAGGAGGAGCAGTACGACCTGCTCGCAAAGACCGTCAGGGAGTCTCTTGACATGGACCTCATCTACGAAATTCTGGAGGCAGGCATATGATTCACATCTATTTCGGTGAAGGAAAAGGCAAGACCACGGCGGCAACGGGCCTTGCGGCCAGGGCTGCAGGAAGCGGTATGAAAGTCCTCTTCGTTCAGTTTTTCAAGGACGGCTCATCAGGTGAAGTGAAGTCCCTGAAAAAACTTGAAAACATCACTTTCCTCTACCCAGACACATACAACGGCCGCTACGCCACAATGACTGACGACCAAAGAGAAGTGACAAAGAAGAGCTATACCGAAGCCATGAAAAAGGCCATAGGTATGGCAAAAGACTTCGATCTCATCGTCCTCGACGAAGCCGTCTCGGTATTCTCATACGGCTTCATCGACAGGGATGAGCTCCTCTCCTTCCTCAAGGACAACAGAGAGGCAAAAGAGATTGTCCTGACCGGACGTGACCCCGCGCGTCAGCTTCTCGAGCTCGCGGATTACGCGACAGAGATGAGAAAACACAGGCACCCGTTTGACAGAGGTATTGCCGCAAGAGAAGGTATTGAGTATTAATATGGATATCAGAGAAACCGTAAACAGCATATCTCCCCTTTATCCCGATGCGATGGCAAAAGCCCGCGAGCGTCAGGACATGCTGGCAAAGCCGCCGGGTTCGCTCGGCAGGCTAGAAGAGCTGTCCGTTCAGCTCGCCGGCATAACCGGAAAGGTTAATAATGAGATAAACAAAAAGACACTCCTCGTCTTCTGTGCCCACAACGGCGTAATCGAGGAAGGTGTCGCAAGTGCGCCTCAGTCAGTCACACTCGCACAGACAATCAATCTGACAAGAAAGAAGACCGGCGCCGCCGTTTTATCCGACCACATCGGCTGTGAGATTAAGGTCTTCGATATGGGCGTAAATGCCGATATCTCAGATCCCTATGTCATTGACAGAAAAATCAGAAAAGGCACGGACAACATATCCAAAGGTCCGGCCATGACCCGCGAAGAGGCTGAAAAAGCCATAGCTACCGGAATTGCGGAAGCGGCTGCCTCCGCAAAAGATGCCGATGTACTGGGTATCGGTGAGATGGGAATCGGAAACACCACGACCTCCTCTGCCGTACTTGCGGTCCTGACGGGAAAACCTGTCAGGGAACTGACCGGCCGCGGAGCAGGTATTACCGATGACTCATATGAAAAGAAAATCAGAACAATTGAGGCAGCAACAGAAATCAACAGACCCGACAGAAATGATGTCATCGATGTCATTGCAAAAGTCGGCGGTTTCGATATTGCCGCAATGACAGGCGCCTTTCTCGGCGCGGCGGCGGCACGCTGCCCCGTTGTCATTGACGGCTTCATCTCAGCCGTAGCGGCACTCTGTGCCGCGCGGATTTGTCCGACTGCGCGCGACTACTTTATCCCGTCGCACGCCTCGTTTGAGATCGGCTATCGTATCGCCATGGGCGAGCTTGATCTTCGCCCCCTCTTCGACCTCGACATGCGTCTCGGCGAGGGCTCCGGCTGCCCGATAGCCATGCAGATTCTCGAAGACGCCTGCGCCGTCATGAACAATATGGCGACCTTTGAAGAGGCGGAGATAAACGACGACTATCTTGAACCCATCAGGAGTTCCGACTCATTTACGGTAAGGTAAGACTATGAAAATTTTCATCACCGGCGGATGCAAGAACGGCAAGACTTCCTTTGCTCAGGAACTCGCCGTGAAGCTTTCGGGCAACGGCCCGAGATACTACATCGCCACAATGGTTCCCGTCGATGACGAGGACAGAAAGCGAATAGAAAACCACATAAGAGACCGCGAGGGTCAGGGTTTTATAACAAAGGAAATTTCAGAGGACATCGCACAGGTAAAGGACCTTGAAGGCACCCTTCTGATTGACAGTGTCACTGCCCTGCTCGCAAACGAGATGTTTGCAAACCGTTGCCCGAAGAAGGCTTTTGACGGTCTCGCCGAAGTGACAAAAAGCACAGAGAATGCCGTATTTGTCTCGGACTTCATCTTCTCAGACGCAAATCTTTACGATGAATACACGGAAGAATACCGCAGATTGCTGGCGGAAACCGGCAATATGCTTGCAAAGGAATGCGACGCGGTGATTGAGCTCTGCGCGACAAACAGGATTATTCATAAGGGAGGCGAAAAACTTGAAGAAATACTTTGATGCCCTGACCATGTGCTTCTCCATGTTCTGCGCCATCCCGAGCCCTTTTAAGAAATGGGATGAGGAGGCAAAGAATCACATCCTCATCTTCCTCCCCCTCGTCGGCGCAGTGATTGGCGGCATATGGACTGCCGCCGCATATCTGCTCAGGCTGACAAATCTGCCGGGAGTGATATGTGCCGCAATACTTACGGCCGTTCCTTTCCTGCTCACGGGCGGAATACACTTTGACGGCTTTCTGGATGTCACGGATGCGGTAAAGTCATACAAGAGTGTTGAGGAGCGAATCAGAATTCTCAAGGATCCGAACGTGGGCTCCTTCGCTGTCCTTTATGCGATTCTTCTCGTTATGATTCAGTTTGCACTCTTTGCAGGCGCAAAGCCTGACGCGAACGCTTTCGCCCTCCTGCTCATACCGATAATCTCACGCTCCGCAGCGGCCCTCTGTGTAACAACAATGAAGCCGCTCGGAACCAGTGAATACAGCAAGGCAAATCCCGCAAAAATGCCTCAGGCAATAACGCTTGCCGTCATTCTCGCGGCGGGTATCGCAGCAGGCTTTATCTTTCTCGGCCGCTACGGCTTCGTCTCCGTGGCCGTGCTTGCCGGATACTGTCTTTCCCTGCTGCGCGCCGTAAAATCCCTTAAAGGCATATCAGGGGACATTTCAGGCTATGCCCTGACCATAGCAGAGGTCTGCGGAGTCGCAGTCTTTGCTCTTATCTGAGGAGGCTTACAATGAAACTGATAATCGGAGGAGCCTTTCAGGGCAAACTCGACTTTGCAAAGAGACATTTTAATCTGACTGATGAACAGATCTGCGACTGCGAAA
>JAFSPP010000054.1 GCA_017451425.1 Clostridia bacterium
ACAAAAAAGAGGGCTCCTACACCACATACCTTTTCGAAAAGGGAATCGATAAGATTCTCAAAAAGGTGGGCGAGGAGTCCACTGAAGTCATTGTTGCGGCTAAAGCTGATGACAAGGCCGAGACAATCTACGAGATTGCTGATCTCGCTTATCACGTAATGGTGCTCATGACCGAGATGGGAATCTCGCTCGATGAGGTCACGGCCGAGCTCGCTTCACGCCATGTGATTGACAAGAAAGTCAAGCAGGAGAAAATGGTTTAATACATTCCGCCCTGTGCCATTGCGGCCTGTGCTGCGGCAGCTGCTGCAGCGTCACCAGCGGGGTCGGGGAGGTCAGCGACGAGAGATTCTGTCGTCAGAACCATGGCAGCGACAGAGGCTGCGTTCTCAAGTGCGGAACGTGTGACCTTTGTCGGGTCAAGAATACCTGCCTTGAACATGTCAACATATTCTTCCTTCGCAAAGTCGAAACCGTAACCGATTTTCCTTGACTTGGCGATTGTATCGATAATAACGGAACCTTCGAGACCGGCATTTGCTGCGATCTGACGAACGGGTTCTTCAATAGCCTTGATAACTATGCGGATGCCGGTCTTTATGTCGGCATCCTCGCACTTTTCAAGGAGTGCGACAACTGCCGGAATGGCATTTACAAGGGCGACACCGCCGCCTGCGACTGTACCTTCCTCAACGGCTGCCTTTGTAGCTGCGAGAGCGTCTTCGATGCGGAGCTTCTTCTCCTTCATCTCGGTCTCTGTGGCTGCACCTACGTGGATTACGGCAACGCCGCCTGAGAGTTTCGCAAGGCGCTCCTGGAGCTTCTCGCGGTCATAGTCAGAGGTTGTAAGCTCAATCTGTTTTCTGATCTGACCGATACGGGCCTTGATTTCCTTGCTGTCGCCGGCACCGTTTACGATTGTGGTGTAGTCCTTGGAAATCTCAACCTTTGCGGCGCGTCCGAGCTGATCGACAGTTGTGTCGGCAAACTCGAGACCGAGGTCGGATGTAATTACTGTACCGCCTGTGAGAATGGCGATATCCTGGAGCATCTCCTTGCGTCTGTCGCCGAAGCCCGGAGCCTTGACGGCAACACATGTGAATGTACCGCGGAGTTTGTTGAGAAGGAGGGTGGCAAGAGCTTCGCCCTCGATGTCCTCAGCGATGATAACGAGTTTCTTGCCGGCCTTGAGAACCTGCTCAAGAAGGGGAAGAATCTCCTGGATGTTTGTAATCTTCTTGTCCGTTATGAGGATGTAAGCGTCCTCTATCTCGGCAATCATCTTGTCGGTGTCGGTTACCATGTAAGGGGAGATGTAGCCGCGGTCAAACTGCATGCCTTCTACGACATCGCAGGTTGTCTCAGCTGTCTTTGCCTCTTCAACGGTGATGACACCGTCAGCTGTAACCTTATCCATTGCCTCTGCAATGAGGTTTCCGATGAACTCGTCGCCTGAGGATACGGTTGCGACCCTGGCGATGTCAGCGGAGTTCTTGACGGGTTTGGAATTCTTCTTTACGGTATCGACGGTTGTGTCAACTGCGAGCTGGATGCCCTTCTTGACTACCATCGGGTTTGCGCCTGCAGCTACATTCTTCATACCCTCACGTACGAGAGCCTGAGCGAGCAGGGTGGCGGTTGTTGTGCCGTCGCCGGCTACATCGTTAGTCTTAACCGATACTTCTTTTACGAGCTGTGCGCCCATGTTTTCAAAAGCGTCCTCAAGTTCTATTTCCTTTGCGATGGTCACACCGTCGTTTGTGATGAGCGGACCGCCGTATTTCTTGTCGAGTACGACATTGCGTCCCTTGGGACCGAGAGTGATCTTGACTGTGTCGGAGAGCTTGTCAATGCCCGTCTGAAGGGCCTTTCTGGCTTCCTCACCGTAAATGATCTGTTTTGCCATTTTTGATTATCTCCTTTGAATTATTCAACAATTGCAAGAATATCAGACTGGCTGATGATGGTGTAGGTCTCGTCATCAAGTTTGATTTCCGTTCCGGCATACTTTGCCGCGATGACCTTCTGGCCCTTCTTTACGAACATGGGCACTTCCTTGCCGTCAATCATGCCGCCGGGACCTACTGCGATTACTTCGCAGATCTGAGGCTTTTCCTGAGATGCGGAAGAGAGGATGAGACCTCCCTTTGTTGTCTCTTCAGCTTCAATTGCCTTAATGACAACCTTGTCGAGTACGGGTTTAAGTTGCATATCATTACCTCCATATGAAATGAATAAATTAAATAGCGTATAATATTATACAAAAGTTTTGAAAAAAGTCCATATTTCAAGTATAATTACCTTGTTGATTTTATGTGAAAAGGAGGGACGACATGCAGAAGGTCAGGGAATTTCTGGCATCCGACAAGGCGAATATCCTGATGTTCGTCATAGCTGCGGTAATCATCTGTATTGATCAGATGCTCGGCACACCCGTGTATTACGGTCTCTCCATAGGTTATGGTTTTCTTTGTTTTATCATACTCATGCTGACGGACGACCTCGTCTCCGTTCTGTGTCCGTCGCTTCTTGCCATATCCTTTTTCATTCAGTATAAAAACTCGTACGATGCATACATGCACTATCTCTGGGGCATACCCTTCATTGTTTTTGCAGTTCTGTTCCATATAATTGCTTACAGAAAGAGGTTTGAACGGAAAAAGATATCCGATCTTGAACTCTTTTGGCCCATTGCCGCAGCCTCTGTCGCAATGATGCTCGGCGGTGTCGGTATTATGACTTTCTCTGAGTATACTTCCAGCCTCAACCTGGTCAATGCAATCATGCTCGGTCCGGCAACACTGCTTATCTACTATATTCTTTCCGGCCTGAACGGTCCGGGTAAGAATTATACGGACGATATGGGCGAGAGGCTGGCAAAGATCTTCATTACGGTGGCGGTTTTCCTGATATTTGCCATCTTTGAGTACTACGGGGAACACTGGGCAAAATTTATAGCAAAGCCGAATATTCTTCCTTTCCAATGGCGTAATAATGCGTGCACGCTGCTTATGATTGCCATGCCGTTTTCCTTCTATATGGCAAAGAAAAAGCACTTTGCCTACATGGCCGTAGCGGTCATGTCCTGTGTCGCGTTTGTCCTTTCGGGTTCACGCGGAGGACTGGTGTTCGGCGCAATTGAATTCCTTATTCTGATTATCTACTATGCAAAGACCGACAAAAACCACAGGAAATACTATCTCGGAGTCCTGGGCCTCGGCGTGGCTGCTGCCGCAGTCGTCCTCATAAAGTATTCTTCGCTGCTCGCGTACACGCTCGACCGCTTCACCTCTTACAAGGAGAATTTCAGACGCCTCGGCCTCTGGAAGCGCTCGGTCGAGGACTTCCTCGCAAACCCGCTCTTCGGACGGGGAGTGGGCTATAAGGGCAACCGGGACCTGCATCCCTCAAAGATAGGCTCCCTCTGCTGGTACCACTCATCGCTGCCGCAGATCTGGGGCAGCCTGGGAATCGCCGGAATGCTGGCCTACGGATATCAGTTCATTGCCCGCATAAAATTCTTCATGCGGCGTCACACTGACGAGGCGAGAGCCGTGTTCTTCTCGTTCATCGGACTCGAACTTATTTCCCTCGTAAATCCCGGAATATTTGCCCCGGCTTATCTGATAATCATAACGATACTGTTCGTAATAACAGAACAATATACCAAAGAGGCTCCGTCAACTCGTTGACAGAGCCTTTTTTATGCGTTATAATTTTTATGAATTTGTTCATTAAGGGGTGTTGACATGCCGAAAATTATAGCAAACCTCGAAGATACCATCATCGAGCAGGCCAACATACAGCTCTTTGAAAAGGGCTACTCAGACATGACGATGAGAAGTGTGGCGGAAGCCTGCGGAATCGCAGTAGGCACCGTCTACAACTACTACAAGTCTAAGGATATGATGGTCGCAAAAATCATGCTCCGCGACTGGAATCATATCATCGAGGACGTCGCTCTGGAATGTTCCGCAGCGAGTAATATCCACGAAGGCTTCCGCCGTATGTATGACGGAGTCGTGAAGTTTGTCGAGAAATATGACCCGGTCTGGACACAATACGGCAAGGAGTCATATACGAGACGCGACATGCCGGTGCAGTTTGACATGCTGATTTCTCAGCTCTCTGAGATACTCAATGAGATTCTTGTCCGCTGCCACAATGAGAAGGATCCGTACATAAGTGTCTTCCTGGCGGAGGTGCTGATTAACACCGCTACGAAGAGAAGCTTTGAGTATGACAATATCTCACGCGTCCTTCACCGCATGTTCGATTAAAATCGGTTTCAATAATTTATATACAGGGGGAATCACAAAATGAAAGTTGTACTTGCAGGCGCATTCGGAAAACTCGGTTCCGACATTCTCCGCGCCCTTGTCGCCGAAGGTCATGATGTCCTTGCGGCCGACATGGTCATAAGAGAGATGCCCGACCTTGCTCCGGACTCCTACAAAACACGGAAGATCGACATCACGAAGCCTGAGGACCTTGTCGGCCTCTGCGACGGTGCAGACGTCGTTATCACGACCTGCGGCCTCACGGGCGCGTCCACAACGGTCAACAACTATGATATCGACTTCCTCGGCAATTTAAACCTCGTAAAAGAGGCGAAAAAGGCAAATGTCAATCACTTCGCATATATCTCCGTTATCAATGCCGACAAGGGTGACGGCATCCCCATGGTCAACTCCAAGTATCTCCTTGAGGCTGAACTCAAGGCTTCGGGCATGACCTATGTCATCTATCGTCCCACCGGCTACTTCTATGACATTGCCCATGTTTTCTGGCCGATGATCTTAAAGGGTCAGATCCAGCTTCTCAAGGGCGAGCCCAAGAAGGCCAACGTCATAGACACTATGGACTTCGCAAAATTCATCGTAAAGACAATGTGCGATGAGAACAAGATGTACAACGTAGGCGGAACAGAGACCTACACCTATCAGGAGATAGGCCAGATGTTCTGGGAGGCCGCCGGCAACACCGGAGACGTTCCCATCAAATACGCTCCGCCGTGGATGTTCTCAATGCTTGCCATGCTTCCGAAAATCAAGGCCGCCGGCAAGTCCGACATCATGAAGTTCTCTAAGTTCACTCTTTCAAATGACTGCTACGGTGACTGCGAAGTACCCGGTCTCTCATTCAAGCAGTACATCGCCGAGAAGTCATATGCAAAGCGCATAGAGGACGAACTCGCTGAAAAAGCTGCAGCAGAAGCTGCCGCAGCCAAGAAGAAATAAGAGTAAAGGAGAAAGTTTATGTATTATTTAATCATCTTCCTTGCAGCTCTTCTTTTCTGCTGCGTAGGTTTTAAGGAATTCATCTGGTTCATGTCCGTAGGTTACGGTCTCTCCGTATGCGGCATCGGACTTGCAAACCTCATCATAATGCTCGTGCAGGGCTTCGGTGCAGCCGACATGGCCGGCACACCTGCTTACTGGATTACTGTTGTACAGTGCGTAATCTTCATCGCGTACGGTATCCGTCTCGGCGGTTTCCTTCTTGTGCGTGAACTCAAGAATGCCGCTTACAAAAAGACCCTTCAGGAAGCTGCGGGCGCAGAGCCTCCGATATTCGTAAAAGTCGTAATGTGGCTTGTAATGGGCGCTCTCTACCTTGCGCAGACCTCAGGTCTCAACTACAGAATTCACAACGGCGAGACAGCCGTTATCCTCCCGATAATCGGTATCGTCATCTCTGTTCTCGGCGTCCTCATCGAGGCTCTTGCCGACAAGCAGAAGAGCGATCAGAAGAAGGCTGACCCCAATATGGTCGCCACAAAGGGACTCTACAAGTTCGTACGCTGCCCGAACTACTTCGGTGAAGTTACATTCTGGACAGGTACATTCATCTCCGGTATTGCCGCTTATAAGGGCATCCAGTGGCTCGTTGCAATTCTCGGTTATATCTGCATCGTTTACATCATGTTCAACGGCTGCCAGAGACTTGACAAGAGACAGACCAAGAGACTCTGCGGAAATGCTGAGTTCGAGGAGTACGCAACAAAGACACCCATCCTTATCCCGTTCATCCCGTGGTACTATCATGTAGATGCCAAAGAGATGGAAAAAGAGATAAAGATGGACCACGCGAAGAAGCTCGCCAAGGAGCAGGAAGCGAAGAAGTAATATGAATATATTCAGCCTTGCGCCAATGACGGAAGGCGCGTATTCAATACCCATGGCAATAGTGGACTTCCTGCCGGTACTGTTTTACTTTCTTGCCTCGTGGCTGATTGCGAGAGACCTCTATAACAAAACTTCGAAGACGGCTTTCGCGCTTCTTGCCTCAGGCTCAATAATGGTATTCATAGGCGGTGCCTTCAAGGCTCTCTGGAAGCTGCTTTTCTGCTTCGGTATAAATTATCCGTTTTTCTTTGCCTGTTTCTTCCCGATGCAGGCGCCCGGTTTCTGCCTTTATCTTGCAGGTCTCATCATGACCCTTAAAGGACAGAAGAAGGGTAATGGGAACAGCATGAATGTCATGGCCGCAACCGTGACAAGCAGCATGCCGCTTCTCATATTCCAGACACTCGGCTCAATCGGAAGCCTTATTGTAATGTGCATCTTTGCAAAGAAACTGAAACAGACCCCCGCAATCATTCTTTTCATACTCAGTATTCTTTGCCTGCTCGGCATGGGCTATCTCGCTGCCACGCTCGACTCAACGCTCTCATGGGCCAACTGGGTTGAGCAGGGAATAAACACACTCGGTCAGATTATGTTTTACCTGGGTGTTGTTATCCTGCATAAGCACGGGCTCGCCGAAGCGGATGCCTTAAAGGAGAATTGATATGACAGATGCACTTTCCGTTGCAAAGAAGTATTTCACTGTCACACCATGTGAGGTCCCGGCTGAATTTGCCGCGATGAAGACCTCAAAGATGAAAACAAATATTGAGCAGTACAAAGTTGAAGGTCTCGGCAACATGACTTTCCAGCACGCATCAGCCATGTTCGGCATGATGAAGATGGAAATGATGTGCGTCACCCCGACAGACCGTGATGTTCCTCTTTTCTCATATGACCTTATTGACGCGATGGGAAAATTGACGCTCATTATCGAACTGTACGATGTAATGCTCGATAAAACCGATGATCTCGAAAAAGCACTCGAGGTCATCAAGGCGGAGTACAAGGATCTGCCGGACGACGACAGGGGAGAACACTGGTACGACAACATAAAGATGGCGTCGTCCGTCTCCAAGAAGGATAAGAAAAAGGTCATCGGCGCTGCGTGCGACGAGCTTTACGGCAAGTACCTCGAGGCGTATTTCGCGGCTGCCGCCGCAATGCCTGAGGTCGCCGACAAAGCGGCCAAGCGCGCCGCCTCAGACGCCTATGTCCAGGGTCTTCTCGACAACGGAGGACCTTCAACCGACATCTTCGTCGACATGCTCGGCAAGGAGAAAACCACTGAGTACTTCAAAAAGTACATCTTCGGTACTGAATAAGCTTAGCTGACGGCCCCAATCTCTAAGCCTTCTCCCTGGGGAGATGGTGCCCCGACGGGGCGGATGAGGGGATCAGTATAACACTAAATGAAAAAACGGGAGCAGATGCTCCCGTTTTTTGTTATAATTGAATCGGTATTGAAGAAAGGAGATTGATGAGCAAAACCAAGAATAATCTCAAAAAGAATTCTCAGAAACTCAGAAAAGAAATGACAAAAGAAGAACGGCACCTCTGGTATGATTTTTTGAAAACACTTCCTGTTACCATACATCGGCAAAAAGTTATCGGACCGTACATTGTTGATTTCTATTGTGCTTCTGCAAAACTTGTGATTGAGATTGACGGAACTCAACACTTTGAAGAAAAAGGACTTGCTTCTGATGCGGAGCGTGATAAATATCTGAATGATATGGATCTCACTGTTTTGAGATATTCGAATTATGATGTAAATTCGAACTTTGATGGTGTGTGCGAGGATATTTTGAAACGAATTGAAGTTAGTGGAATTTAGTGTTAGTAAATTAAAAACTCCGAGCAAATGCTCGGAGTTTTTCTTATTTTAAAATTTATACGCTTTTACCCTCATCCGTCAGCTTCGCTGACACCTTCTCCCAGAGGGAGAAGGCTTATGAGTACTTTTTCGACGCGGCGTTCGTCGGCTTCGAGGATGGTGATTTTCAGGTTCTTGTAGGTGAACTCCTCATCCTTTTCAGGGTAGTGCACGAGCATTTCAATGCACCAGCCGCCGACGGTCTCGGACTCGAAGTCGTCGGACTCAATGTCGAACTCATCAAAGAGGTCTTCGAGAATCATATCGCCGTCAATTTCGAGGGAATCCTCATGCTCGATGAGTTCCTCTTCAATCTCGTCCGATTCGTCCCAAATCTCGCCGACGAGTTCCTCAAGGACGTCCTCCATGGTGACAATGCCGTGGGTTCCGCCGTATTCGTTCGTGACGATTGCCATGTGCTGCTTGTTCTCTTTGAGTGTGCGGAGAATGTCCGGAAGCTTCATTGTCTTGTAGATGAAGCAGGGCTCAAAGAGATGGGACTTGATATCGAATTTGTCGCCGTCTGCAAGTGACTTCAGTATGTTATTTACGTGGAGTACACCGATTATGTTGTCGATGTCATCCTCGTATACGGGAAGTCTTGAGAAGGTGGTGGAAGTGATAATCTTCTTTATCTCCGATTCACTGTCATCCAGGTCGATGGCCTCCATGTCAACACGGGGAGTCATGACGTCGGATGCGGAAGTGTCTGAGAAATCAATTGTAGCCTGAAGCAACTCTGAACTGTCGGAGTTCAGTATGCCTTCATCCTCGGCAGTCTCGATGAGGGACTGGAATTCCTCAACTGCTTCCTCCTCAGCCTCCTCGGTCGCTTTTTCAGGACCGGTGATAAGGTTTGAAAGTTTCACCGTAACCCATACGACGGGGAAGAGGACTGTCATCAGAATTCTGATGGGAAGGGAATATCGCATGGCGAGGATATTGGGTTTCTTCTTTGCTGTTATCTTCGGTATGGTCTCGCCGAAAACAATGATGAGAAGAGTTATGACGAGTGTTCCGACCCAGGTGAGTTTGTCGCTGCCGAAGATGAGCTGGATGAGTACGGCAGCAAGGGCTGAGGCAGCGATATTTACAAGGTTGTTGCCGATGAGAATGGTTGAGAGCGCGTCATCGAAGCGCCTGGAGATACTCAGGGCGCGTACGGCGCTCTTCTTGCCCGAATCGGCCTCATGTTCGAGACGAACTTCATTTGCGGCCGAAAAGCTCATCTCAGAGGCGGAGAAGAAGTGTGAGAGGAATACACAGAGGAGTATTCCGAGGGACACGAGAATTACAGGCAGTGTCATGCTTCCTCACCACCTTCCTCGGCGGGCGCTTTGTCGCTCTCGTCATAAATCTCGCCGACGAGTTCCTCGAGTATGTCCTCAATTGTGACAATACCGAAGGTGCCGCCGAACTCGTCGAGTACGATAGCGAGCGTCACGCGGTTCTGCGTCATCGTCTCAAGCGCATCGTCAATGGTCGTTCCCTTCTCAAGGAACAGGGGCTTATTCATGATGCGTTTGATTACCGGGTATTTGCCGGTCTGAAGATAACGCTTCATATATCTGCGTATGTGGAGAACGCCGATTATCTGATCCTTTGTTTCCTCATACACGGGAAGACGCGAGTGAGACGCGTCTGTTATGACTTCGAAGATTTCTTCGTTTGATTTTAAGAGGTTGATACCCACTACATCGACACGCGGCGTTGAAACGGATTCAACGGTCACGTCATCAAATGAGAGGGCGGAGGAGAGAAGGTCGCTCTGCTCCTCGTCTATTGCTCCTGATTCCTCGAGGTCCTCGATTATGTCGAGAAGTTCTTCCTCGGTCACGGTAATCTCCGGCTCTTCACGGGTCAGTTTTTCAGCCAGATTTCCTATGCCTGCGAGGACTTTCGCGAGGGGAGCGAAAATCTTCATAAAAATAAGAAGAGGCCCCGCGCACGTCAGGATACAGCTTTCGCTGTTCTTCTTTGCAAAACTCTTAGGCAGCATCTCACCGACAAAGAACACTACAAGTGTGGTGAGGATGGTGCTGACCGTTACCGCGTTAAGCCCCCAGTTTCTGGTTACGAAAACCGTAACGATGGAAGCGATTGAGACATGCACGATATTTGTGCATATCAGAAGTGTGGTGATTGCTTTGTCAAAGTTGTCGAGCGCGAAAAGCGCACGTTTAGCTCTGACGTCACCACGATCCGCGCCGAGTTTGAGTCTGTTTCTCGAAACACTCGACAGGGCGGTCTCGGTAATTGCAAAGTACGCCGCAAGACCAAGAAGTATTAAGATTATTATGATTGACCCTCGACTGTCGCCGTCCATATAAGGATCAAACACTCCTTTCAAAAAGTTGTTAGATGGTAGTATATAATATAAAAGAATTGTTGTCAAATGGGGGAAATCCTCATATAATTATCGGGAAGTTCAAAAAGGGGACGCTTATGAAATCATTTGTGATTGAAGAGAACTCCGCGAACCAGAGACTCGACAAGTTCATTACGAAGAACCTGCCGAATCTTCCGCAGTCGCTTCTCTACAAGTACATCAGAACAAAACGCATCAAAGTCAACGGAAAACGTGCTGAAATCTCGACGCGCCTTTCCGTCGGCGATGTAGTTGATATGTACATAAACGATGAATTCTTTGAAAAGCCGGATCCCCACTACGACTTCCTTCATGCCCCGAAAGAGCTCGACATAATCTTTGAGGATGAGAACCTTTTAATCCTCAACAAGAAGCAGGGACTGCTGTCACACCCGGACGATACCGAGTATGTCGATACGCTCATCTCGCGCGTGAAGCGGTATCTGTACGAGAAGGGCGAGTACGACCCGGATGCCGAACAGGCTTTCACGCCCGCGCTCATAAACCGTATCGACAGAAATACGGGCGGTATCGTCATGGCGGCCAAGAATGCGGAGACGCTCCGTATTATGAACAAGAAGGTCAAGGACCGTGAAGTTCATAAATACTATCTCTGCGTCTGCCACGGAAGGCCGCCCAGGGATGAGGACCTGCTTGTAAATTACCTCGTCAAGGACGAGGAGAAAAACCAGGTCCGTATCTATGAAAAACAGATCAACGGATCAAAAGAGATACGCACCTTCTACAGGGTGCTTAAAACAAGCCCCAAGTTCTCTCTGCTGGAGATAAATCTTCTGACAGGCAGAACCCATCAGATAAGGGCTCACATGGCCTACATCGGCTGTCCGCTGGTGGGTGACGGAAAGTACGGTTTTTCCGCTTTGAACAAAGAACTGGGCTACAAGAAGCAATTTCTTTATTCCTACAAACTGGAGTTTGACGGCAGGACCTATGAGGTGCCGCTGGAGAAGATCTGGTTTGCAAAGGAGTTCCCGAATTTCTGAGGAGACAAAATGCTTAAACGATTCCTGAAATACTACATACCGCATAAGAAACTCTTTGCGCTCGACATGCTGGCATCGCTTACGGTGTCGGTCATAGGCATTGTTTACCCGATAGTCACGCGCAAAATGCTCAATACTTTCATACCGGACAGGGAATACAGGCTGATTGTCATCAGCGGTATTCTCCTGCTTGCCATTTATCTTGTCCGTACGGGACTGCGGTATTTCATACAGTATCAGGGCCATATTATGGGCACAAGGATGCAGGCGGAGATGCGCTCTGACATGTTCAATCATCTTGAGAGCCTGCCCTACAGTTTCTATGATGAAAATGAGACCGGCAAGATCATGTCCCGTATGACGACCGATCTTTTCGATATAAGTGAACTTGCTCACCACGGACCCGAAAATGCCATCATTGCGTCAATTACGCTTATGGTATCCGTTATCTACCTTATGACAATCAATGTCTGGCTGGCGCTTATAATACTCCTTGCTCTGCCTTTGCTCGTAGGTATAGTAATACTCATACGTGGGGGCATGCGCAAAGCTTTCAAGCGCACCAAAGAAGCTCTTGCCGTTATAAACGGAAAAATAGAGAGCAGTATCTCGGGTATCAGAGTAACAAAGGCATTCACCAACGACAAGAAAGAGACTGAGAAATTTGAGGAGGGCAATAGGGAATTTGTCGGTGCCCGTTCGGAGAGCTATAAATATATGGCGGCCTTCTTCTCGAGTTCTCAATTTGTAACCGATCTTTTCAATGTAATCGTCCTCATTGCGGGCGGTCTCTTCCTTTACGCAGGCCGCATAGATTTTGCTGACTATTCGGCATTTATTGTATCCGTGGCACTTTTCCTGACTCCGCTCAACATGCTTATACAGTTTGCGGAGATGCTTGAAGAGGGTGCTTCCGGATTTGAGCGTTTCTGCGAAATAATGGACACATACCCGGAGACGGACGCTGACGGTGCGGAGGACGCAGGAGTTCTGAAAGGTGATATCGAATTCAAAGATGTATCCTATTCATATGTTGAGAATCTGAAACTCTACGGCATAGAGGCGACGGAGGACGAGGAGCAGAACGTTCTCACCGATGTCTCATTTAAAATCAACAGCGGTGAGACATATGCCCTGGTCGGACCGTCCGGAGGCGGCAAGACTACAATCTGCCATCTCATACCGCATTTTTACGATGTCCTTGACGGAGATATTCTTCTTGACGGAAAGAGCATAAACAGGCTCACAAGAGCTTCCGTCAGAAGGAATATCGGCATTGTCCAGCAGGATGTTTATCTGTTCAATGCGTCCATAAAGGAAAACATCCTCTACGGTAAGCTTGACGCTACCGACGAGGAGGTAATCGAGGCGGCAAAACGCGCCAATATTCATGAGTTTGTAATGTCCATGCCAAACGGCTATGACACCGAGATAGGAGAGCGCGGTATAAGGCTCTCAGGCGGTCAGAAACAGCGTCTTTCTATCGCCAGGGTATTCCTGAAGAATCCGCCCATACTCATCCTGGACGAGGCCACCAGCGCACTTGACAATGCTACGGAGATCCTCATCCAGAAGGCACTCGATGAACTGTCGGTCGGCAGGACGACGATAGTCGTCGCTCATCGTCTGTCGACAATCAGAAACGCGGACAAGATTGCCGTTATCGACAAGGGCCGCGTTATTGAAGAGGGAACCCACGATGAGCTTCTCGCCGTAAACGGCGAGTATGCCGACCTCTACAACAAACAGTTTTCCAGAGAGTAAAGGAGATTTCATGGCGATTCAGAAAAGCAATTTCACATTCACATCCGCGTCAA
>JAFSPP010000055.1 GCA_017451425.1 Clostridia bacterium
CCTTTTGCCATTTCTTCGCAAAGTTCCGTCTCGTATTCAATTATCTCCTTGTAATACCGGATCTGAGGTTTTAAGCCCATCTGCCAGAGAATATTGAAGAGGCAGTAAGTTGAGCTGTTGCCCCAGCGGTTTGTGACAGGCTTTCCGTACACATTTTCCATTACGGCGTTTCTGAGGTTGTCCTTCCTGTAGACAAAGCTGTTGTTGAAACACCAGTTCCTGCTCATGGCATTTACTTTTTCAACCGATGCAAGCCCGTCCATCGCAGGTGTCAGGGAAGTAAATACGAGGTCAAAATTCTTTTTCCATCCTGCGGCATCAATGTCGAAGTCCAGAAAGTCACAGGCGACATAATCAAGATTGGAGAGGCCCCGCTCCGCGGCATATTCCCTGCAGTAATCAAGCATTTTCGGGGAAATGTCGCTGCAGGTGACATGTCCGGCATGCTCAGCAAAGCAGATTGCGTAATTGCCCGAACCGCAGCCTATGTCAATCACGGATGACTCCGGGGTTATCACACCCTCGTCGACGAAAAACTGCGTCATATCCCTGCACTGACGATCCTTCGCATATTGAATCTCAGGCGGATCCTTTTTCCAGCCCTCAGCCAGTCTGTCCCAGGTCTCCCGGGTATGTTTCATACCGTCCTTGGGATTTGACTCCTTCCAGAGTCTGTCAAAATATTCAATATCCCTGTTTTCCATAAAACCACCACTGAAAATTATTTATCCGACCCGAAAAATTCCAGAAATTCCTTTGTCTCCGTTTTCTCGGGTGTACTCAGCACCTTTTCCGTCTCTCCCGATTCAACAACTTTGCCGTCCTTCATGAAAACAAGCATGTCGGACAGGCGGCGCGCCTGACTCAGAGAATGCGTGATCATGATTATCGTAGCGCCGCTTTCCCTGTTCACGCGGCGGATAATCTCCTCCGCCGCCAGCGTGGACTCAATATCCATTGCCGCAGTCGGCTCATCTAGAAGCAGTATCTGCGCGTCGCTTAAAACGGTGCGGCAGAGAGCCATCTTCGCGGTCTCTCCGCCCGAAAGTTTATGGGCACCGGCCTTTGCAAGGCCGTCTATTTTCAGTTCTTTCATGAGGGAGGCGGCGCGCTCTTTCGCGGCATCGTCCTTTTTGGAGCCGAGCAGCACGTTCTTCTCCGTCGACATCTTGAACGCGTGGTTTCGCTGCGGCATATAAGCGTGAGTTTTGCCGCAAAAATCGACCTTGCGTCTGTCGTCGGTCACGACCGTGCCTGCCATGACGCGGATCAGCGTCGACTTGCCGCTGCCGTTCGCGCCGACTATCGCGTAAATCTTTCCCTCTTCAAACTCAAGTTCATCTATGTCGAGTATGACCTTTTTGTCGTACGTTTTTTTCAGATTATTTATTTTCATCGGTCATCCACCACCCTTTCGGAGAGTAAATGAACGATTATGTTTACAATCAGGGACATCGTCATGAGGATTATTCCGATTGCCATGGCTTTTGAGAAATTGCCCCTGCTTGTATAGTTCATGATTGCGGTCGTCATGACATTCGTCTTGTAGACGATTGCTCCGCCGACCATTGATACGGCGCCGACCTCCGCTATCGAGCGGGCAAAGCCCACGAGATAGGTCGACACAATCTGATATTTGCTTTCAAGAATCGTGAGACCGAGTGTCTTGGAAAAGCCAAGACCCAGACCCTTCGTGGTCTCACGCAGGTCCGGCACAATGCCGGAGAGAAATGTCTCCGTATTCGCGGCGACAATGGGTGTTATAAGTATGACCTGGGCTATTACCATACCGGTTACGGTATAGAGAAGTTCAAGCGCACGAAGCGAGCCCACTCCGGAGAAAAGTATGTAACAGATGAGACCGCAGACAACCGGCGGCATACTCATCAGAGTTCTGTTTAAAACTATAATCGCCCTTCTTCCGGGGAAGCGCGACAAAGCCAAAAAAGCCCCGAAGGGCACTCCTAAAAGGAGTGCCGCAAGGGAGCTTGAAAAGCACATTTTAAGTGTTATCTGAACAATACTTATGAGCTCAGGGTCATGTGACGCGATAAGCTCAATGGCTTTTACAAAAATGTTATGCATTAAGAATCCTTATGCAGCTTTGTCAAGATCAGCAAGGAACTGCTCGTAGTTGCCTGCAGCTGTGAGATATGTAGCCTTATCCGTAAGGATGTAAGCGCCCATCTCATCAGCCATCTTTATGCAGGCACCCATGCCGGCATTTGCTGATACATACCAGTCTGTATAATCCTTGAAGGAGTCAGCCTCAGTTGTGATACCGAGGTCTTCAGGCCAAAGCTTGATTTCAGCTTTATGTGTACCGGAAGCGTCACCACGGGAGATGAACTTAGCTTCGCCGGCAGCACCCTTCTCAGCGATGAGAGCGAAAGCAGCCTTAACGTCAGCAGCGCTCTTGACACCGATCGGGTCATCCTTCGGACCAACAAGTACGAAGTAGTTGTACATGAATGTAAGTCTCTCAGCTGAGAAACCTTCAACTGTTCTTGCATAGCCTGCGGAAACGAACTCTTCCTCAGAGGACTTGGCGTGAACGAGGATAACGTCAGCATTACCCATCTGAGCGTTGGCAATAGCCTTACCTGTACCTGCTGAGAATACCTCTACCTTGTAGCCGTATTCCTTCTCAAATACGGGAAGGATAGCGCCGAGGAGGCCTGAGTCGTTAACTGATGTAGTTGTTGAAAGACGGATTGTCTTTGTCTCATCTGTAGCCTTCTCGATTTTGCCTGTAGCCTTCGGAGCATCGTCCTTAAGTGTGAAGAGAGCTACGCCGTATGTGTCTTTACCATACTCAGCGCAGAGTGCAAGACCGTCAGAAAGGAGCCAGTTGATGAAAGCGTCAGCGCCAGCTGTGTTGATCTTAACATCAGCAACTGCGTTTCCGTCAGCGTCTTTCCAGTCAGCCTTGTCATTAACAGCTATAACAGTATAGTTGTTAATCATGGCGTCGTCTTCTTCTTTGAGAATGTCGAGACCGAGTGTAACTGCGGGCTCAGCATCCTTGGTTGTGTCGTCAGTAGCCGGAGCTGCAGGAGCTTTTGCGCATGCTGCAAGGCCGATAGCCATAACGAGAGCCATAAGAAGAGCAACAAGTTTTCTTGTGTTCATAATGAACATCTCCTAAAAAAATATTTGTAAAAAAACGGCGAACCCATATGGAAATGGATTCACCGAGAATATGAAATCTCCGCATGATTCCTTTCCAAATAACGGGAGGTTCCCGGGTTTCCCCGAAAGCCCGGGCAGATAATCCGTGCATCTCTGTTTAGGATTAAATGCTCGAAACCATATGGTCGCTGTTCAATTTACTGTAAAATTATACTATATTAGTTATAAAAAGACAATATTTGTAAACCAAAGCAAGACAAAAAGAACCCTGAGAGGCGTCCCTCTCAGGGTTTCTTCGTATCTTTTTATGCGTATTGATCAGACGAGCTCAATTATGCACATCTCAGCTGCATCGCCGCGACGCGGGCCTGTCTTGATAATACGGCAGTATCCACCGTTCTTGTCCGCATATTTCGGACCGATTTCATCAAAAAGCTTCTTCGCTACGTCCTCTTTTGTGACATAAGCGAGAACCTGTCTCTTATTTGCAAGAGTAGCGTCCTTGGAGAGAGTAATCATCTTCTCCGTCATGGAGCGTACTTCTTTGGCACGGGTAACGGTGGTTTCAAGTTTGCCGGTTTCGAGCAGATATGTAACCATACCGCGAAGCATAGCCTTGCGATGGTCGCTCGCTCTGCCGAGTTTTCTTGTTCCTGGCATTTAAAACACTCCTTCCCTTAATCTTCTATTTCTTTCCGAAGTGTGAAACCGAGTGAATCAAGTTTCGCGATTACTTCGTCAAGAGACTTCTTGCCGAGGTTGCGAACCTTCATCATATCGTCTTCGGATCTGTTTGTAAGGTCCTCTACCGTGTTTATGCCTGCTCTCTTCAGACAGTTGAATGAGCGAACAGACAAATCAAGTTCTTCAATGGTCATCTCTAAGACCTTTTCTCTTGAGTTATCGTCTTTCTCAACGAGAACGTCTGTCATGAATTCATTTTCTGACAAGTCGATGAACAACTTGAGGTGATCGTTGAGGATCTTGGCACCGAGCGATACAGCCTCCTTAGCGGAGATTGTGCCGTTGGTCCATACTTCAAGTGTAAGCTTATCAAAGTCGATACGCTGACCTACACGAGTATTCTCAACGGTATAGTTGACCTTCAGTACAGGTGTATAAATTGAGTCGATAGCGATCACGCCGATAGGCGGATTCATCTCTGCCTTGTTGCGCTCAGCCGAGATATAACCTCTGCCCACATCAGCAGTGAGTTCCATGGAAAGCTTGGCGCTCTTGTCGAGGCTTGCGATGTGAAGTTCGGGATTCAGGATTTCGATGTCTGAATCGCCCTTTATGTCACCCGCTGTGACCTCGCCTTCGCCTGAAGCTTCAATGTACATTGTCTTGGGGCCATCGCCATTTATCTTGAGGATTACGCTCTTTAAGTTCAGAACTATCTCTGTAACGTCTTCTTTGACGCCGGGGATAGTTGTGAACTCGTGAAGAACGCCATCAATCTTTACGGATGTTATGGCATATCCCGGAAGAGAAGAAAGGAGAACGCGACGAAGGCTGTTACCAACCGTCGTGCCGAAGCCTCTCTCAAGCGGTTCCAGAGTGAATTTGCCATAAGTGTCGCCTGTGTCGATACACTCAACATTCGGCTTTTCGATACTAATCATTCAAAAACCCTCCTTAAGATAACTTTGATGTCGCAATATTAAGTTTTAATTATGCGGCATTATTTGGAGTAGAACTCAACGATGTAGTGCTCTTCAACCGGAGCTGCAATCTGCTCACGATCAGGAAGATTGACAACTTTCGCTGTGGTGTTGTCCTTCGAGAGCCACGTCGGTACGGTTCTTGAACCATTGGTTTCGAGAATTACCTTGAAACCGTTAGTATCAACACTCTTCTCCTTGATTGAGATTGTGTCACCTGCTTTAAGAAGATATGACGGAATGTCGCACTTCCTGCCGTTGACTTTGAAGTGGCCGTGTGTTACAAGCTGACGAGCCTGCTGACGGGAATTTGCCCAACCGAGCAGATAAACCACGTTGTCGAGACGGCTTTCGCAGAGTTTAAGTAAGTTCTCACCTGTCATGCCTTCCATCTTTTCAGCCATGAGGAAGTACTTGTGGAACTGGCTTTCCTGAACACCGTAGTATCTCCTTGCCTGCTGCTTTGTGCGAAGCTGAGTACCGTATTCGGAAGTCTTCTTTCTGCCCTGGCCATGCTGGCCGGGAGCATATGAGCGACGCTCTAATGCGCATTTGCCTGTATAGCATCTGTCGCCTTTGAGGAAAAGCTTCTTGCCCTCACGGCGGCACTGTTTACAAACTGCACCTGTGTATCTTGACATTTACATTTTCCTCCTAATTATACACGTCTTCTCTTCGGCGGACGGCAGCCGTTGTGCGGGATCGGAGTAACGTCCTTGATGGATGTTACTTCAAGACCTGCTGTCTGAAGCGCACGGATGGCAGCTTCACGACCGGCACCGGGGCCTTTAACATATACTTCAACAGTTTTCATACCGTGATCAACAGCGGCTTTTGCAGCAACTTCTGCAGCAGTCTGAGCTGCGAAGGGAGTGGACTTCTTGGATCCTCTGAAGCCCATCTCACCGGCTGATGCCCATGAGACTGCATTACCCTGTGTATCGGTAATGGTAACGATTGTATTGTTGAAAGTGGATTGGATATGTGCCGCACCGCGGTCAATATTCTTGCGGTCACGGCGTCTACGTGTGGCTGTGGTTTTCTTTGTACCTTTTGTAGCCAATTGTACCCCTCCCTAATTACTTCTTCTTGTTTGCAACGGTTCTCTTCGGACCCTTGCGTGTACGGGCGTTTGTCTTTGAACGCTGACCCCTGACGGGAAGTCCTTTTCTGTGACGTACGCCGCGATAGCAACCGATTTCAACGAGTCTCTTGATTTCAAGAGCTGTCTCTCTTCTGAGGTCACCTTCTACTTTAAGATTGTGGTCAATATACTCACGAAGCTTAGCTACGTCGTCTTCAGTCAAGTCCTTAACGCGAACGTCAGGATTAACGCCTGTGGCAGCAATGATATCTTTTGCTGTCTTCTGACCGATACCGTAAATGTAGGTGAGGGCAACTTCAATTCTCTTATCTCTCGGTAAATCTACACCTGAAATACGAGCCATTTTTGTACCTCCATTTTAATGTTTCGGGGCTAAATCAGCCCTGACGCTGTTTGTGCTTGGGATTTTCGCAGATAACCATAACTTTACCGTTACGCTTGATTATCTTGCACTTATCGCACATTTTCTTTACAGAAGGTCTGACTTTCATTTGTTTTACCTCCTAAAGTTTCATTACTTATTACTTGGATCGCCATGTGATGCGGCCTCTTGTGAGGTCATAAGGCGACATCTCTACTGTAACCTTATCTCCCGGAAGAATACGGATGTAGTTCATCCGAAGTTTACCGGAGATATGGGCCAGAATCCGGTGACCGTTTTCAAGCTCAACCTGGAACATTGCGTTCGGTAATGCCTCAATAACGGTACCTTCTATTTCGATCATGTCCTGCTTTGACATAAATATTCCTCCTTTTTACACTTTCGTCAGAATCACCGGACCATTGTCGGTGATGGCTATTGTGTTTTCGAAGTGGGCGGATAGTGCACCGTCCGCCGTTTTGACTGTCCATCCGTCTGACATCTGCTTTACTCTGTGAGTGCCCGCGTTTATCATGGGCTCTATTGCAATTGTCATTCCGGGCAGCAGCCTTATGCCTCTGCCGGCCGTACCGAAATTTGGTACTCCGGGCTCTTCATGGAGTTTAGTGCCGACACCGTGTCCTTCGTATTCGCGAACGACACCGTATCCGCGGCTTTCGCAGTACGTCTGTACCGCATGGCCGATATCACCGACCCTGCCACCGGCGACAGCCGCCTTAATACCCTCGGTGAGAGATTCCCTCGTGGTATCAAGCAAACGCCGTGCCTCGTCACTTATCGTGCCTACGGCAAATGTGGCCGCATTATCCCCGTTGAATCCATGGATCTTTGCGCCGAGATCAATGGAGACGATATCCCCTTCTTTGAGGATACGGGATTTGCTGGGTATTCCATGAATAACCTCGTCGTTTATGGAAATACATGCGGTACCGGGGAACCCGTACAGTCCGAGGAAGTTGGGTTCTGCTCCCTGGCTGATGATGTAGTCGTGGGCAATCTTGTCGATCTCCCATGTGGAGATACCCGGCCTGACTGCCTCCCCGGCAACCTGGAGTGCTTCGGCTGAAATTCTGCATGCAACACGCATGAGTTCCAGTTCCTTTGATGTCTTAAGCACTATCATGTATTAGTCCTCGAGTGCCTTGAGCACGCGGGCCGTGATGTCGGCTACGCTGCCAAGACCTTCTACAATCTTAAGCTTACCTGTCTTCTCATAGTAACCCTTGAGGGGCTCTGTCTGATCGTGGTAAACCTTAAGTCTGTCTGCAACCGTTTCGGGAGCGTCATCCTTGCGCTGTACAAGGGCAGCTCCGCAGCTGTCGCAGATGCCTTCCTTCTCAGGCTTCTTGTTGACAATGTGATAGGATGCGCCGCAATCCGGGCACACTCTGCGACCTGTCATACGCTCGGCGATAGCCTCATCGGGAACCTCGATATCGACAACCCTGTCGATGATGATTCCCATGGCATCGAGAGCCTCGGCCTGAGGAATTGTTCTCGGGAAACCGTCAAGGATGAAACCGTTGTCACAGTCACCCTTTGCAAGACGTTCCTTTATTATGCCTATTACAACCTCATCCGGAACAAGCTGACCGGCCTCGATGAAAGCCTTTGCTTTAAGGCCCATCTCTGTGCCGTTTTTCAGCGCTTCACGAATGATGTTACCTGTAGATATTGTGGGAATTGCATACTTTTCAGCGACAATTTCCGCCTGTGTTCCTTTGCCTGCGCCGGGGGCGCCGAGAAAGATTATCTTCATAACAAAGTCCTTTCCTTAGTCAAGGAATCCCTTATAATGACGCATCATCATCTGAGATTCAAGCTGACGAACGGTTTCAAGAGCAACACCGACCAAGATGATTACGGATGTTCCGCCGAGTGAAAGGTTCATCGGAGACGGACAGCAAAGTGCCGTAATCTGTGAGAAAACGATCGGTAAAATTGCAACAACGCTTATGAGAAGGGCGCCGAGCAATGTGATTCTTGAAAGTACCTTTGCGATGTAATCCGAAGTAGGTTTACCCGGTCTGATACCCGGAATCGAACCGCTGTTCTTTCTCAGGTTGTTGGCCATCTCTATGGGATTGTACTGAATCGTCGCATAGAAATAGGCGAACAGGATGATAAAGATGAAGTAAACGAGTCCGTAAAACCAGTTTGTTGTGTTGAACAGGTTAAAGAAATTATCCAGACCGCTTCCCTTTGTGATCCTGTTTCCGAAGAACATCTGGAGCGTCGGGGGAAGTGAAAGGATTGAGCTCGCGAAGATGATGGGCATAACACCGGACATGTTGACCTTGATCGGCATGTGAGTATTCTGGCCGCCATACATCTTACGTCCGACAACTCTCTTCGCATAAGCGACAGGGAGCTTTCTCTCAGAACCGTCAACCCATACTATAAATACTACGAGGCCTATCATGATGATGAGGGCTATCGGAGCAAAGAGGTAGTAGAGTCCGCCGTATGAGAAGTATCCGATGATATAGGTGATTGTTGTCGGAATACGAGATACGATACCTGCGAAAAGTATCATTGAAATACCGTTGCCTATGCCGTTTCTGTTGATGGATTCACCCATCCACATGAGCAGGCATGCGCCGGCTGAGAGAACAAAAATGATTACCAGAGCCTGGAGTGTTGCGGCGAAGCCCGTGAAGGGTGTGCCGTCAGCAGCAGTGGCAATGAATCCGCCGGAGCGAAGGAAGAAGAAATATGCAGCGGACTGCATGATGGCGATGATAACAGCGCCGATTCTCGTGATGAACGAGATCTTTTTCTTGCCCTCTTCGCCTTCCTTGGCGAGGTTCTCAAGTGCCGGGATGGCAACTGTAAGAAGCTGAATGATAATTGACGAGTTGATGTACGGTGTGATCGACATGGCGAACAGTGTACCGTAGTTGAACGCGTCACCGGTCATCATGCTGAGGTAGTTCATGAAGTTTGAACCGTTGGCATCCTGAATGATACCGCCCGCAGCTGCCGTAAACGGAACCGGAATAGCAGCTCCCAGTCTGAAAAGAAGCAGAATGAGTGCTGTGTAAAGCATCTTCTTGCGAAGGTCAGGTACTTTAAAAGCATTAGCAAGAGTCTGCAGCATTTTAAACCACCTCTGCCTTTCCGCCGGCTGCTTCTATCTTTGTCTTTGCAGCCTCTGAATAAGCGTTGACCTTTACTGTGAGCTTCTTCTTGAGCTCACCGTTGCCGAGAACCTTTACACCGTCCTTTTCCTTCTTGATAAGACCTGCGGCGATAAGCGCTGCTGCGTCTACCGTGTCGCCGTCTTTGAAACATTTCTCAAGGTCGGAAACGTTAACGGTTACGATCTCCTTGGCAAATATGTTGTTGAAGCCTCTCTTCGGGAGTCTTCTCTGGAGGGGCATCTGACCGCCTTCAAATCCGGCGCGCATACCCTTACCTGCTCTTGCGAGCTGACCCTTATGACCCTTACCGGCAGTCTTACCTTGGCCAGAAGCAGGGCCTCTGCCTACGCGCTTAACGTCCTTTTTGGAACCGGCGGCAGGTGTGAGTTCATGTAATTTCATGTTTTTGTCCTACCTTTCTTTAAGCCTTTGTGACTGTGATAAGGTGTGAGATCTTCTTGATCTTACCCTGAGTCTGAGGATTATCAGGCTGGGTGGTTGTGTCACCGATCTTGCGAAGGCCGAGTGACTTTGCGGTAGCAATCTGGTCTTTCTTGCTGCCTATAAGGCTCTTTGTGAGCTTTATCTCAACAGTTTCAACTGAAGCTTTAGCCATTTTGAACCGCCCTCCTTAACCTAAAATCTCTTTTTCTGACTTTCCGCGGATAGCGGCAACTTCGTCAACATTGCGGAGCTTTGAAAGTCCGTCAAGTGTAGCACGGACTACATTGCAGGGATTGTTTGAACGAAGGGCCTTGGAACGGATGTCCTTGATACCTACGGTCTCAACAACCGCACGTACGGGACCGCCGGCGATAACGCCTGTACCGGGTGCCGCGGGCTTTAAAAGTACAACGCCTGCGCCGTACTTACCGATAATCTCATGGGGAATTGTTGTTCCCTTGAGAGAAACCTTCATGAGGTTCTTCTTCGCATCCTCGATACCCTTGCGGATGGCATCCGGAACTTCGCCGGACTTACCGATACCGAAGCCTACTGTACCGTTGCCGTCACCGACAACTACGAGGGCTGCGAACTTGTAGATACGTCCACCTTTAACTGTCTTTGATACACGGTTAATGGTAATGACTCTCTCTTGTAACTCTAAATTAGAAGCATCTATTTTACTAGCCAAAAGTTTTTCCTCCTTACCATTAATCAGAACTTGAGTCCGCCCTCACGAGCGCCTTCAGCAAGTTCAGCCACGCGACCATGATAAACATAACCGCCACGATCAAAAACAACTTCTTCGATGTTTTTCTTAAGTGCACGCTCAGCAAGGATCTTACCGAGTTCCCTTGCTGCGTCCTTGTTTCCGCCGTACTTCTTGAAGCTCTTCTCGTTTGTGGAAGCGCTGCAAAGTGTAACACCGGCCTCATCATCTATAACCTGAGCATAGATGTTGTCGAGTGAGCGGTAAACGCAAAGACGCGGGCGTGAAGCTGTACCGGAAATTTTTCCGCGTACTCTCTTATGACGCTTAAGACGAGCTTTATTGGTATCTGCCTTATTAACCATAATTCTTTTACACTCCTTCCCTTATTATGCGCCTTTACCGGCTTTGCCTTCTTTACGGCGAATGTGTTCGTCCATATACTTGATGCCCTTGCCCTTGTACGGCTCGGGAGGACGCTGTTCACGAACTTCTGCTGCGAACTGTCCGACCTTCTGGTTGTCAATACCGGAGATAGTGATCTTCTTATCATTTACTTCGGCCTTGATACCGTCGGGAAGAGGCATCTCAACAGGATGTGAATAACCTACGTTCAATACGAGTTTGTTACCTTCGACTGATGCGCGGTAACCGACGCCGTTTACTTCGAGTTCCTTTGAGAAACCATCCGTAACACCCTTGATCATGTTTGCGATGAGTGTTCTCGTAAGGCCGTGAAGTGAACGGTTCTCTTTGTCGTCATTCGGGCGGGTAACGGTAACTTCTGCACCGTTTACCTCTACCTTCATGTTCTGATGCACTGTTCTGGTAAGTTCACCCTTGGGGCCTTTTACAGAAACAGTGTTGCCGTCGAGCTTGACTTCTACGCCGGCCGGAATTGCGATTGGCATTCTGCCTATACGTGACATATTACTGTTTCCTCCTTACCAGATAAATGCGAGCACCTCGCCGCCGACATGGGCTTTGCGTGCTTCTTTATCGGTCATAATACCTTTGGATGTGGAGAGAATCGCGATACCGAGACCCTTCATTACTGAAGGCATGTTCTCGCAGTCTGTGTAGATGCGGAGACCGGGTTTTGAAACTCTCTTGAGACCGGTAATAACCGGGGATTTGTTTTCACCATACTTGAGTACGATCTCAATCATACCCTGCTTTCCGTCTTCTTCAACGGAGAAGCTTTTGATGTAGCCCTCATCAACAAGAATCTGAGCAATAGCTTTCTTCATGTTGGATGCGGGAATTTTAACTGTGTCATGCTTAGCTGAGTTAGCGTTTCTGATTCTTGTAAGCATATCAGCTACTGAATCTGTAATCTGCATTAGCTTTTCCCTCTCTTTCCTATTGCTCAAATTACCAGCTTGCTTTCTTCACGCCGGGGATCTGACCCTTGTGAGCGAGCTCTCTGAAACAGATACGGCATATGCCGTACTTTCTGAGGTAGGCATGCGGCCTGCCGCAGATTTTGCAACGGTTGTACTCTCTTGTGGAATACTTAGCCGGACGAGCCTGCTTTACCTTAAGTGATGTCTTAGCCACGTGTCTTACCTCCTTATCTTGCGAACGGAGCGCCCATCAATGTGAGGAGCTCTCTCGCTTCTTCATCTGTGTTCGCTGTCGTTACGAAGCAGATATCCATACCGCGGATAGCGTCGATCTTGTCGTACTCTATCTCAGGGAAGATGAGCTGCTCTTTAACGCCCATTGAATAGTTTCCGCGACCGTCAAATGAGTCGGGATTGATACCTCTGAAGTCTCTTACTCTCGGAAGTGCGAGATTGAAGAATCTGTCGAGGAATTCATACATGCGTTCACCGCGAAGTGTTACCTTTACGCCGATAACCATGCCTTCACGAAGTTTGAAGTTCGCGACTGACTTCTTTGCCTTACAGATAACGGGCTTCTGGCCTGTGATCGTGGAGAGGTCGCTGATGATGGCATCAACTACCTTGGCGTTGTCCTTCGCTTCGCCGCAACCTACGTTGATAACAATCTTATCGAGCTTCGGTACCTGCATTACGCTCTTGTAGCCGAATTTCTTCATGAGAGCGGGAGCCACTTCTTTGGTATACATATCTTTAAGTCTTGCCATAAGTATTGCTCCCCTCCTTATTCAAACTGAGCGTTGCACTTCTTGCAAACGCGTACTTTTTTACCGTTTTTGTCTACTGCATGACCTACACGTGTGGCCTTGCCGCACTTCGGGCATACGAGCTGAACCTTGTCAGCATAGAGAGCACTTTCAGCCTTGATGAGACCGCCGGCCTCACCCATCTTACGAGGCTTTACGTGCTTTGTGATGATGTTGATACCCTCAACGATGATTTTGCCCTCTGAAGGTGCAACCTCGAGTACCTTGCCCTTCTGGCCGCGGTACTTGCCGTTGATAACGATAACTTCATCACCTGTTTTTACGTGAACCTTATTATTCATTATCTCTTGCACCTCCCTTAAATTACTTCCGGAGCGAGGCTCAGGATCTTTGTGAATTCCTTTTCACGAAGCTCACGAGCTACGGGACCGAAAATACGGGTTCCTCTAGGGGTTTTATCTTCCTTGATAAGAACTGCCGCGTTCTCGTCAAAACGTACATAAGTACCGTCATCGCGGCGAACACCCTTCTTTGTTCTTACCACTACTGCTTTTACTACTTCGCCTTTTTTAACGCCGCCGCCCGGTGTAGCCTTCTTGACAGATGCTACGATGACGTCGCCGATATTGGCGTACCTCCTGCCTGTACCTCCAAGCACACGAATGCACATAATCTCTTTCGCGCCTGAGTTGTCGGCAACCTTGAGGTAACTCTGTTGCTGTACCACAGTGGTTCCCTCCTTAATTACTTAGCCTTTTCGATGATTTCAACTACGCGCCAATGCTTATCCTTAGAGATGGGGCGGGTCTCCATGATGAGGACCTTATCGCCAACCTGGCACTCGTTCTTTTCATCGTGTGCTTTGATTTTTACCGTACGATTTATGATCTTCTTGTAAAGAGGATGTCTGACCCTCTCCTTAACCGTAACAACTACGGTCTTGTCCATCTTATCTGATGATACGATGCCGACCTGAGTCTTTCTTAAATTTCTTTCCATAGCTTATTCCCTCCTACCGCTTAAGCATTCTCGCCGTGGAGTTCTACATCGCGCTGAATCGTCTTGATACGGGCGATGTCTTTCTTGACGGCCTTAATGCGCATGGGGTTGTCGAGCTGATTTATAGCCTGCTGGAAACGAAGCTTGAAAAGTTCGTCTTTAAGCTCAAGGAGCTTGGCATCAAGCTCAGCGGCGGACAGTTTCTTAAGTTCAGTTGCTTTCATTACTGTTCGCCTCCTCTTTCTTTACAAATTTGCACTTGATGGGGAGCTTGTTTGACGCAAGACGCATAGCCTCACGGGCGAGTTCCTCGTCAACGCCGGCGATCTCAAACATGACTCTGCCGGGCTTTACAACTGCTACCCAGTACTCAGGAGAACCTTTACCTGAACCCATTCGGGTCTCAGCGGGTTTTTCCGTGATCGGCTTGTCCGGGAAGATCTTGATCCAGACCTGACCGCCACGCTTAATGTATCTTGTCATCGCGATACGGGCTGCTTCTATCTGGTTCGCTGTAATCCAGGCCGGCTCTAAAGCCACAAGTCCGTATTCGCCGTAAGTTACGGTGTTGCCGCGAGTTGCCTTACCTGTAAGACGGCCTCTCTGCTGCCTCCTGTACTTAACTCTCTTAGGCATTAACATTACTTGGCTCCCCCTTCCCTCTTAGTGTTCTTTTCCTTATTGCGTGTATCGTGAAGTACTTCACCTTTGTAGATCCATACTTTTACGCCGATACGGCCGTAAGTTGTGTCAGCCTCTGCAAATCCGTAGTCGATGTCGGCACGGATTGTCTGAAGCGGGATTGTACCCTCGTGATAGCTCTCTGAACGCGCGATTTCAGCACCGCCGAGACGACCGGAAACCTGAGCTTTGATACCCTTTGCACCGAGTCTCATTGTTCTACCGATTGCGAGTTTGAGTGCGCGACGATAAGATACACGCTTCTCAAGCTGAGCTGCAATACCTTCTGCTACGAGCTGAGCGTCGAGGTCGGGCTGCTTGATCTCAACGATGTTGAGAGAAACTTCTGAGATGTCCTTGCCGAGTCTCTTTGCGCAGTCAGCGCGAAGCTCCTCGATGGCGGCACCGCCCTTACCTATTACAACACCCGGCTTTGCGCAGTGGATGTTGATGCGTACGCGCTTGGCGTCACGCTCGATCTCAACCTTGGGAACGCCTGCGGAAGCAAGTGTCTTGAGAAGGTATTCTCTTATTTCATAGTCCTCATGAAGAGTGTCCGCGAATTTGCTCTTGTCAGCATACCAGCGAGACTCCCAGTCCTTAATTACACCGACACGAAGTCCGGTAGGATTAACTTTCTGTCCCATGTTTTACCTCCTCCTCTTATTCTGCTTCCTTAAGCGTGATGTTGATGTGCGATGTTTTCTTATTAATTCTGTATGCACGACCCTTTGACATAGGTCTGATACGCTTTAAGGTCGGACCCTGGTCTACGGAACAAGCTGCAACATAGAGCTTGCTGACGTCCATGTCCTTCTGCTCCGCATTGGCTATTGCGGATTTAAGTAATTTCTCAAGAACCTCACTTGCGGATTTCGGTGTGTGCTTGAGAATAGCCATTGCCTTGTCAGCGGGTTGATTCCTGATAAGGTCGAGTACTATCTGAACCTTACGGGGAGCAATTCTGACGTAAGTTACTTTAGCTGTTGCTTCCATTTAATACACACTCCTTTCCGCTTATTTACCGGTCTTGGAACCGGCGTGACCTCTGAATGTTCTTGTCGGTGCGAACTCACCGAGCTTATGGCCTACCATGTCTTCCGTAACGTATACGGGAACGTGTTTACGTCCATCGTGAACTGCGAAAGTATGACCAACGAACTGCGGGAATATTGTTGAAGAACGGCTCCATGTCTTGAGGACGATCTTCTCGCCGCTCTCGTTCATTTTCTCAACGCGGGCGAGGAGCTTCGGCTGCACGTAGGGGCCTTTTTTAAGACTTCTGCTCATTATTCATAACTCCTTTCACAATTACTTTCCGTTACGACGTCTTACGATCATCTTATTGGAAGCCTTTTTCTTATCACGTGTCTTGTAACCGAGTGCCGGTTTACCCCAAGGGGTAACAGGGCCCGGACGACCGATGGGTGATTTACCTTCACCACCACCGTGAGGGTGGTCATTGGGGTTCATAACGGAACCGCGGACTGTCGGGCGGATGCCGAGGTGACGTGTACGACCTGCCTTACCGATTTTAACGTTGACATGGTCTGTGTTGCTTACCTGGCCGATTGTCGCCATACAGTTGATGGGAACGTTACGAAGTTCGCCTGAAGGCAGTCTGAGGAGAGCGTAAGCGCCCTCTTTAGCCATGAGCTGAGCAGCGTTACCTGCGGAGCGGGCGAGCTGGCCGCCGCGACCCGGGTTGAGCTCAACGTTGTGTACGAATGTACCTGTAGGAATGTTCGCGAGCGGAAGAGCGTTGCCCGGCTTGATGTCTACGCCGGCACCGGCCTCAACCTTGTCACCGACCTTGAGACCTACGGGAGCGAGGATGTAAGACTTCTCGCCGTCCTCATACTGGATGAGGGCTATGAATGCCGAGCGGTTCGGGTCGTACTCAAGAGTGAGCACGGTTGCCGGCATGTCAAACTTCTGTCTCTTGAAGTCGATGATGCGATACTTTTTACGGTTTCCGCCACCGCGGTGACGAACCGTGATTCTACCATAACTGTTGCGGCCTGCATTCTTGTTAAGAGGAGCAAGTAAGCTTCTCTCAGGTGCAACCTTTGACAGTTCGGAGTAATCCGTAACGGACATGTTACGTGTGCCGTTTGTAACCGGCTTAATATTTCTTATTGCCACGTCAGTTTCCTCCTTTGATTACATCATGCCGTCGAAGAACTCGATTGTCTTGGAGTCTTCGGTGAGAGTTACGATGGCCTTCTTCCAGGAAGCTGTGTAACCTTCATAACGGCCCTGACGGCGAAGCTTGCCGCGTACTGATAATGTGTTTACCTTTGCTACTTTAACGTCGAAGAGTTCCTCTACGGCTTTAGCAATTTCAATTTTATTGGCGTCCTTGGCAACCTTGAAGGTGTACTTCTTGTAGGCTGTGTTTTCCATTGATGCCTCTGTGATGATGGGTTTGAGGATTATGTCCTGTGCAAGCTTTTTCATTATGCATATACCTCCTCAAGCTTTTCTACCGCAGCCTTGGCAATAACTACCTTGTTGCAGTTTACGAGGTCGTAAACGTTGATGGCATTTACGGGAGAAACCTTAACGCCTTCAATGTTGCGTGCGCTCTTGTAGATGACATCGTCAGTCTCGGGGAGAATGATGAGTGTCTTCTTTGCCTCACCGAGAGCGGCGAGGATCTTAACCATCTCAGCTGTCTTGATCTCTTTGAGCTCAAGCTTGTCAACGATTGTGAGCTCATCGTTTGCAACCTTGTCTGAAAGAGCAGAGAACATTGCGAGACGTCTTACCTTCTTGTTGATTGAGAAACCGTACTTTCTCGGCTTCGGGCCTAAAGCGACACCACCGTGTGTCCACTGAGGTGAACGTGTGGAGCCCTGGCGGGCACGGCCTGTACCCTTCTGTCTCCACGGCTTCTTGCCGCCGCCGCTAACTTCTGCGCGTGTTTTGGTAGACTGTGTGCCCTGGCGCTGGTTAGCAAGATAATTAACTACTACGAGATGAACTGCGGACATGTTCGGAACGATACCGAAGATCTCATCCTTGAGGTTCATCGTACCAACCTTTTTACCGGTTGTGTCAAGTACTGATACCTGTGGCATTCTTTTCTACCTCCTTACGCTTTCTTTATGCTGTTCTTCAGAACTACGATGCCGCCCTTGGGGCCGGGAACAGCGCCCTTGATGGCGATGAGATTGTTCTCCGCGTCAACCTTGACTATGTCGAGGTTCTGGATTGTAACTCTCTCTGCACCGAGGTGTCCTGCGAGCTTCTTTCCCTTGAAAACTCTGGACGGGTCTGAGCAAGCGCCGAGTGAACCGGCATGTCTTACTACGGGACCTGAACCGTGCGTTTCCTTAAGACGACCGAAGTTCCAACGTTTGATGGCACCTGCTGTGCCCTTACCCTTTGAAGTGCCGACGACGTCAACCTTGTCGCCTACTTCAAATGTGTCAGCCTTCAGGATGTCGCCGACGTTTACTGCCGAGCAATCCTCGAGGCGGAACTCTCTGAGTACCTTCTTCGGTGCTACGTCTGCTTTTGCGAAGTGGCCCTGCATGGGCTTGTTGACTCTCTGTACCTTAACATCTCCGAAGCCGAGCTGGACTGCTTCATAGCCGTCGTTTTCAACTGTCTTCTTCTGTGTTACTGCACACGGACCTGCTTCAATGACTGTTACGGGGATTACATTTCCCTTCTCGTCAAAGAGCTGTGTCATACCGATTTTCTTTCCGATAAGACCTTTTTGCATGATTTATTCCTCCTTCAGTTATTGGTTGGCGATTCATACCGCCAACATGACCGGTTACCGGCTTGAATTCGAAATCAGAGTTTAATTTCTATTTCAACACCGGCCGGAAGCTCAAGACCTGTGAGAGCCTCAACAGTTTTGTTTGAAGGTCTCAGTATGTCGATGAGTCTCTTGTGTGTGCGCTGCTCGAACTGCTCACGGCTGTCCTTGTACTTATGTACAGCGCGAAGAATTGTTACTACTTCCTTCTCTGTCGGAAGCGGAACCGGACCCGAAACCTTGGCGCCTGTGCGCTTTGCGGTCTCAACAATCTTCTCGGCTGCTGCGTCTACAAGATTGTGGTCATAGCCCTTGAGTCTGATTCTGATTTTTTCTTTTACTGCCATTTTTATTCCTCCAATAAAATACACACCGCCGGGCGTTTCCTCCTACACTAATTAAAAAATCCGGAAAAAACGAGAGTCCCGGTTGGCAAAACGGCATATGTTTCGCCCGGTTTTAGAATCGGACATACTCCGCGGAAGTTCCCTACCTCTGAGGGTAGCCACATCCCGCATCATCGCATATCTACGCGCTTTTTGACACGTCTGCCCTTTGGCGCGCCCCAATATATTACCACGCGCGTTATTATAAAGCAAGGATTTTTTTGAAAAAATGAGGGGCACTGCAAACCCCGCCGCGCGTTTTGTGCGCCGGGTACACAATATATTGTCAAAAAGCGCCCGTATAGCCACTAAATAATATATATGGTATAGTCAAAATTTACAATTTGTTAATATTCTTGCAAACTTACGCGCGCGCGTATAATATAAATGGTATAAATACGAAACGGGAGAAACTCTATGAATTCACCACTTGCGGACCGCCTGCGTCCGCAGACACTTGACGACATAGTCGGACAGCCTCACCTGCTCGGAAAAGGCAAGGCCCTGCGCGAAATAATCGAGTCCGGCGACATTCCCAATCTCATATTCTACGGCCCGTCGGGCATAGGCAAGACGACGCTTGCGAACATCATCGCAAAAGAGACCGACAAGCGTCTCTACAAGCTCAATGCCACGACGGCCTCAATAAACGACATCCGCGATATCATCGCGGATGTGGATACTCTTATGGCGCCAAACGGTATACTGCTCTACCTGGATGAAATCCAATATTTCAACAAGAAACAGCAGCAGTCCCTCCTGGAGTTTCTGGAGAGCGGCAGTATAACCATGATCGCCTCCACCACGGAAAACCCTTATTTTTATGTTTATAACGCGGTAATCAGCCGCTGTACCGTATTTGAATTCAAATCGGTCACGCCTGAAGAAATAGCTAAAGCTGTCGAGCGCGCCTTCAGAATCGTAGGTGAAGAGAAGAAAATCACCTACGACATTGAGGACGGCGTCATACTTGATATCTCCAGGGCCGCCGGCGGTGATGTGCGCAAAGCCATAAACACCGTCGAGCTCATCTCGCTTGCCGCTAAAGACGGCAAGGTAACGGCTGAACTCGCAAGCGAGATAACGGGAAAGAGCGCCATGCGCTACGACCGCGCCGGCGACGACCACTATGACATAATTTCAGCTTATCAGAAGTCCATGCGCGGCTCGGATCCCGATGCCGCCATACACTACCTGGCACGGCTGCTTGAAGCCGGCGACCTGATATCTGCGGTCCGCCGCCTCCTCGTCTGCGCCTGTGAGGACGTAGGCCTCGCATATCCGCAGATAATCCCGATTGTCAAAGCTGCCTGCGACATAGCGCTTCAGGTCGGCCTGCCGGAGGCGCAGATCCCGCTTGCCGACGCGGTAATACTCGTGGCCACCAGCCCGAAATCCAATTCGGGCGTAACGGCCATCGAGACCGCAATGGCGGACATAGAGCGCGGCAACTCCGGCGCCATTCCGCGCACCCTGCAGAACAAGCACTTTGACGGCGAAGACCAGGACGTCAAAGGCCAGTTCTATAAATATCCGCATTCATTTCCCAACCACTGGCTTGAACAGCAGTATCTCCCCGATGCAATCAAAAACGTACACTATTACGAATACGGGGACAACAAGATTGAACAGGCCACAAAGGCCTATTGGGACGCCATAAAAGGCACAAAATAAAAATTATTCAATTATTTTTCCAATACAGAAAAATATAAATTTTGACATTTTTTGGCAATCTTCATAAATACTTTCACATGTGAAACAAGAACAGACGTATGTTCATAATCAACGTAACTATGCGCTTTAATAAAACGGCACAACTACGTCATTTCTGACTTGTCAATAGGTTTTTAACAAGTTTTTTTCGGACAGAACTCCAGAATTATACAAACTGTAATATATTTTGGGGCCCCAAATGTGCAAAACTCGGTGGAAATTGCGGAATCAAAAAAAATATATAACGCAGTATAAGGCTTTTATGGGCTTTTCGACGTTTTTGCGGAGAAAATCGGGGTTGACAAATTTCTCTATTACAAGCCGTTAAAAAGTCTTTACCTGAAAAAAAATAATCGTCACAATGCACATATTTAAGCCAAAATTTTGGAAGTATAAAATGCACAAAAGGAGGCCTGAAAATTGGGCCGAAATTTTACATCGAAAACCTGCAACTGTAACTTGACAGTAAAAAATATTCATTGCCTGAACCCGGATTATACCCTCGACTGCGGTCAGTCCTTCCGCTGGGAGAAGACTTCCGAGGGTCACTGGTGCGCAGTAGTCTCCACAAAGGACGGCCCGAAGTACTGTGAACTCAGTTTCAGCCAAAACAAGGACGGCACAAGCGACATCACCTTCTATGACTGCGATGAGAAAACATTCAGAGAAATCTGGGTCCCCTATTTCGACCTTGACCGTGACTATGACGCAATACTCAGGTCATATCAGAAAGACAAGTACTTAAAGGCAGCGACAAAGGAATATTACGGTATCCGTGTCACCAACCAGGATCCCTGGGAGACCCTCTGCTCCTTCATCATCTCGCAGAACAACAACATACCGCGTATAAAAGGCATAATAGAGCGCCTCTGCGAGAACTTCGGAGAACCCGTAAAGACAATAACGACAAAAGAAGGTACAAAAAAGACTCTCTGCTCATTCCCGTCCGCAGAGAAACTGGCAAAACTTGAACCGGAGGACCTCGCCCCTATCCGGGCGGGCTTTCGGAACAAATATATAATAGATGCCGCGAGAAAGACGGCAAGCGGCGAAATTGACCTCGAAAGATTAAAAGAGCTCCCGCTTGAAGAAGCGGAAGCTGAACTTCTTAAAATAAAGGGCGTCGGCCCGAAGGTCGCGCAATGCGTGCTCCTCTACGGCTGCCGGCAGGCTGATGCCTTCCCGCAGGATATCTGGGTGAAGAGAATCCTCTCCGAACTCTACCCGCAGGGCTTACCGCCCTGCACGGCCGGCACCCGCGGCATCGCACAGCAATATCTTTTCCACTGGCGCCGCCACCTGGATGACACCGAGAAAGGAAGCAAAAAGTAATGTTTAACAAAATCAAAGAAAAACCCTGGTATCCCATGACGGTCGCCATCTGCACCGGCGTCCTTCTCTATGTCCTTCTGGCACATTTCGGAGGTATCTGGGACGGCATAACCCAATTCGTAGGCTATTTCCGTCCTCTGATTCTGTCCTTCGTCTTTGCCTACATGATAAATCCTCTCTATAAACTCTTTCACAGCGTCTTCAGTTTCATAAAGAAACCCAAAATACGCAAGGCACTCGCAATCACGGTGGCCTACATCGTAGTTCTCCTCTTCATAACCTTCGCGATTATGATTCTGGTGCCTCAGCTTATCGACAGCATTCAGACTCTCTCCGACAACCTGCCCGAGTATGTCGC
>JAFSPP010000056.1 GCA_017451425.1 Clostridia bacterium
GCGGAGGTTCCTATAACCTGCGGCGGATAATATGAAGTTGACTTTGCCGTTGTCGCGGCAGTGGTCTTTGCCTGCGTCGTCTGCTGCTGTCCGCCGGAGCCCCGGCTTCCGCTTCCGCCTCCGCCGCCTCCGTTTCCGCCTCCGCCTCCGCCTTCCGAAGACTCGTCCTCGGAGGGCTCCACGGTGGTGGCGTCAGTCGGCGCGACGGTTGTCGTCGTCGGCGCCGCGGTAGTCGGCGCGGGCTCCTCCTCCTTCTTGCATCCGAAGAGGAGCGAAGCCATCAGAAGAGCAACAAGCAAAAAGACCGTAAGTTTTCCGAATCTTTTCACTTTCATCAGATACCTCTTTAAAGCGTAAAAAAGCGATACACAACTATTATAATAGCAATAAAACTGAAAATAAAGTATTAAAATAGCGTGATGATATGTTAAAATAGTAGAGTATTTTTTAAGGAGGTGTCATCGTGAAAAAGAAAGTTCTCACTTTTCTGGAATTCTTCTTCATCGCGCTGACCCTCATTTCTCTTTTTCAGCTTTACCGCATCTGGAAAAGTTACAAGGAGGGCGACGCCATCTACAACGAGGCAAAGGCCTCCTATGTGGACGGCACAGAGACCGAAGAGGAGAAGTACTACTTCACCGTGGACCTTGAAGGTCTGAAGGAGGTCAACCCGGACATCAACGGCTGGATAAGAATCCCGGACACCCCGGTGGACTATCCGCTGCTTGTACCGGACAACAACTCCTACTACCTCAAGCACACCTACAACCACGCCTACTCCGACTTCGGCAGCATCTTCGTGGATTCCGGCTGCACCTTCGCTGACAGAAACACGGTCATCTACGGCCACAACACGAAGAACGACTCCATGTTCGGCTCGCTGAAGAAGTACAAGGAAAAGGCGTATTATGACAGTCACCCGTACGTCTACATCTTAAACGGCGACGAGGAGAAGAAATACGAGATAATCGCCGCCCTGACGGTCGAGGTGACCGACCCCGTTTACACATTCAACACGGAAAACGACAATACCCAGAAGGCCTGGCTTTCCGATCTCATAACCCGCTCCGAACTTCAGACGGGCAAAAAATATGACTTCACCGGAGAGGAGAAGACAATCACCCTCTCCACCTGCACAAGCAGAACAAAAACCGAGAGGTTTGTTGTAATAGCACAAGAGGTGGACACAGTATGGCAAAAATAGGCTTTGACAACAAAAAATACCTGGAGATGCAGTCCGAGCACATCGCAGAGCGCATAAAGCAGTTCGGCGGAAAGCTCTATCTTGAGTTCGGCGGAAAACTCTTCGACGACTACCACGCATCACGCGTGCTTCCCGGCTTCAAGCCCGACTCGAAGCTGCAGATGCTCCTGCAGCTGAAGGACAAGGCTGAAATCGTCATCGCGATAAACGCGGGCGACATAGAGAAGAACAAGGTGCGCGGCGACATAGGCATCACCTACGACCTTGAAATCCTCCGCCTCATCGACGCGTTCAAAGGCATAGGCCTCTATGTCGGCAGCGTGGTCATGACCCGCTATCAGAATCAGCCTGCGGCTGACGCGTTCAAGAAAAGACTTGAAAATCTCGGTATCGATGTATACCGTCACTACCCCATAGAGGGCTACCCCTCAAACATTCCGCTCATCGTCTCCGATGACGGATTCGGAAAGAACGAGTATATTCACACGACACGTGAACTTGTCGTAATCACCGCTCCCGGACCGGGCAGCGGAAAAATGGCCACCTGCCTCTCACAGCTCTACCACGACAACAAGCGCGGCATAAAGTCCGGATACGCGAAGTTTGAGACCTTCCCCATCTGGAACCTGCCGCTCAAGCACCCCGTAAACCTCGCATATGAGGCTGCCACGGCCGATCTCGACGACGTCAACATGATTGACCCGTTCCACCTTGAGGCCTACGGAGAGACAACCGTAAACTACAACCGCGATGTTGAAGTATTCCCTGTTTTAAACGCCATCTTCGAGGAGATCTCCGGTGTATCACCGTATAAATCTCCCACGGACATGGGCGTAAACATGGCGGGCAACTGTATTATCGATGATGACGTCTGTATTGCCGCGGCGAACCAGGAGATTATCCGCCGTTACTACACGGCCCTCTGCGACAAGAAGAAGGGTATCATCGGAAACGAGATAGTACAGAAGCTCGAGATGCTCATAAAACAGGCGGGACTGTCCGTCGACGACCGCGAGGTCATCGCGGTCTCACTCGCCAAGTCCCGCGACAACGGCGGAGTTCCCGCCGCGGCGATTGAGCTCCCGAACGGCCATATTGTCGCAGGCCGTACTACGGACCTGCTCGGAGGCTGTTCGGCCGTCCTGCTCAATGCCTTAAAGGAACTCGCCGGCATAAAGGATGAGGTCCACCTCATCCCGCCCATGGTCTTCGAGCCCATCCAGAAACTCAAGACCGAGAATCTCGGCAACAAGAATCCCCGTCTCCACACGGACGAGACCTTAATCGCCCTCTCGATTGCGGCTGCCACGGATAAGAATGCCGCCAAGGCGATGAAGCACCTCTCAGACCTCAAGGGCTGCGAGGCACACTCAACGGTCATCATCTCCCGCGTGGACGCGAATGTCTTCAAGAGGCTCGGAATAAACCTCACCTGTGAGCCCGAGTACCAGTCAGACAATCTCTTCCACATGTAAGCAAAAACTAAAGCCCGCCGAAATCGGCGGGCTTTTTTTATTATTCCTTATCCTTCTTTTTCCACTCCCAGAGCGGCTTTTCCTCCTTGTTTAAAAGCCGCTTAATGTTCTGTCTGTGTCTGTAGAACATCATCAGCGGATAGCAGACAGCCGCAATCATAATTGCGACAAAATTGCCGCTTGAAAAATAGAAGACGGCAACCGCAATGACAATCATCGTGCCGAAGGTCAGCGAGGCAATCGACATGATTCTGGTCGAAAGAAGAGCAATAAGCGCGGGCACGCCGGCCAGAAGGAAGACCTTCCAGTTTATGACGAGCATAATACCGAGCGTTGAGGCGACACCCTTTCCGCCTTTGAAACCGAGGTAGAACGGGAAATTGTGTCCCAGAATACACGCAAGGCCCGAAAGCAGCTGAATCGCCACGTTGTCGCAGTGGAAGCCGTATTTGACGAGAAGGACCGCGAGAGCGCCCTTCAGGGCATCAAGGAACAGCACGAAGAAGCCGAACTTAAAGCCGCATACGCGCATGACGTTTGTGGCACCCGGATTTCCGCTGCCGTGTTCCCTTATGTCTATGTGTTTGAAAATTTTGCACATCCAATATGAGGACTGGAAAGAACCTATCAGATACGAAATGAGAAGTGCAAGAATAGCTTTATACCAGATCATCGTCTACCTCTTTGAAATCAAGCATTTTGCGGATTTTAGTCCTGTAGAAGAATGTGGTCACGATAAGCGACATACATTCGGCTATCGGGAAAGCGAACCAGACATTTGTAAGGCTGCCCGTGAGCGAAAGCAGGTAGGCTGCGGGCAGCAGAACGACCAGCTGACGCATGAGCGACACGACGAGGGAATACATCGCCTTGCCGAGGGCCTGGAATGTCGAACCTATGACGATACAGAAGCCCGCGATAATGAAGTGAATGCCGATAATGCGAAGTGCGGGCACGCCGATTTCAATGAGTGCGGCGTTCTCTGCGGGGTCTCCCGAACGGAACAGTCCGAGGAGCACCTGCGGCATCACCTCAAATGTTATGAGACCCACGGTCATGACACAGAAGGCAAAGGCCAGGGCCAGCCTTATGGTCTTCATAATACGCTCACGATTTTTAGCGCCGTAATTGTACGCGATAATCGGGATGATACCGTTGTTTAAACCGAAGACGGGCATGAATACGAAGCTCTGGAGCTTGAAGTAGGCTCCGAATACGGCGACAGCCGTCTTGGTGAAATCTATGATTATCTTGTTGAGCCCGTAGACCATGACTGAACCTATAGAGCCCATGACTATTGACGGAATACCTATCTTGTATACCCTTGAGAATATCTTCGCCTCGGGTTTCATATATTTCGGGTTGAGTTCAATATCCTTGTTCTTCGTGAAGTTGAAGGTGAAGCCGACAATACAGGCGATGCATTGGCCCGTACAGGTGGCAATGGCTGCGCCCCTTATACCGAGCGCCGGGAAACCGAGCAGGCCGAAAATGAAGATGGGGTCGAGGATCATGTTGATGACGGCACCCGTCATCTGCGTGACCATCGACAAAAAGGTCCGGCCTGTCGAGGTGAGAAGGCGCTCGGAAAACATCTGACCGAAGAGGCCGAACGAGCAGCACAGTATTATCTTCGTATACTGCACGCCGTACTCTATAATCGACGGGTCAGATGTCTGCGACGCAAAATATGTATGCGTGAGCGTAAGACCTATGGTCAGGAATATCGCATATGAGATGAGCCAGAAGTAGATTGTGTGGTTTGCAACCTTGTTGGCTCTGGTGAACTTCTTCTCGCCGAGGCTCCTCGAGAGCACGGCGTTAATGCCTACGCCCGTGCCCGCTCCGACGGCTATCATCAGGTTCTGCAGGGCAAAGGCCATCGATACGGCCGAGAGGGCATCCTGCGAAAGCCTCGACACGAATATGCTGTCGACAATATTGTACATGGCCTGCACAAGCATTGAAAGGATCATGGGCACGGCCATGGTTATAAGGAGTCTGCCTACCGGCATTACACCCATTTTATTTTCTTCTCTGATTTCTGCCATTGGAATTTCACTATCTCCTTGCCGTCTTGTGGACATAAGCGGATCTGTACTTCGAATAGACTATAAGCTGGCTCTTGTAGATACCGAAGTATCCAGAGAGCACGTATGAGAGCGCGATAGCGAGGCAGAAGAACCAGAGGCCCTGTCCCGCGAACAGTTCGATGCCGATGATAATCGAGGAGATCGGGCTGTTCGTGACTCCGCAGAATACGGAGACCATGCCGAGCGCCGCGCAGAATTCGGGCGGCAGACCCATTATGCCGCCGAGCAGGCAGCCGAAGGTCGCGCCTATGAAGAGCGACGGTACAATTTCGCCGCCGCGGTATCCGCCGGCAAGTGAGACGGCGGTTAAAATCAGTTTGAGCAGGAATGCGTACCATACGGCTTTTCCGGCAAGCGCCAGGGCGATAACCGGAGCACCCAGTCCGTTGTAGTCCTGATTTCCTATAAGGAAACTCATGGCGGCAACAAACACACCTGCGATGAAAATACGGAGGTATTCATTCTCAAAATACTTCTTGAAGCCCCTCTCTGTCAGTGCGAAAACCACGCAGATGAGGATAGAGACGAGGGCGAATAAAAAGCCCATGATTGCCGTCATGCTGATGGTATAAGGCGTAAAAGCGGGAATATCGATGAGCGAGTATGACGGATAGGTCACACCCAGGTCCTTCGCCAGGTTGTAGGCCGTGAGTGACGCGACCAGACAGGGCACGAGGGCGGCATAGTACATGACGCCTACGGAGATAACCTCCATGGCGAAGATCGCGGCCGCAAGCGGCGTGCCGAAAAGAGCTGAGAAGGCCGCGCTCATGCCGACCATTATCATAATCTTCTGGTCGCTCTCGCTGAGCTTCAGCCATTTTGCGAAAGTATGTCCCATGGATGCGCCCATCTGAAGCGCAGCGCCCTCACGGCCGACAGATGCGCCGAACATGTGGGAGATTATCGATGAGACGAAGATGAGAGGAGTCATAATGAAGTGCATCTTCTCATCGGAGTT
Source organism: Clostridia bacterium (assembly GCA_017451425.1). Lineage (GTDB taxonomy): Bacteria > Bacillota > Clostridia > Oscillospirales > Acutalibacteraceae > UBA1227. The sequence continues at coordinate 5,734 of JAFSPP010000056.1, forward strand.
TACGGAAGCTATGACAGAGTTCGTGCCCTTCACGACAGTCTGTCCGAACTTTTTGTAGAGGAAGATTATCAGAAGTCCCGAGAAGGGAAGTCCGAGGATAATCAGAGGATATGAGCCGCGCAGCGAGGTGACCGCGCTCATGGCATAGGCAAAACCGGTCGCGATAAGACCTAAGACGACACCGGTGAACATGCCGTAGGCTATCCACTTTACGCACACCCAGATGTGCACAAGCAGCTTTTTCGATTCACGTTTTGCAATCTCAGTGAGCCTGCTGTCCATGTCATTCCTCCTCCCCTTTTTATAGATAAAACTCCGCTGAAAGAGCGGAGCTTCAATCCTTATTTTTTAAACTTGATGACCATGAGAACAATTGCGCCGACAAGAGCAAGACCCGCACCTACAAACGGCAGGACCTTGGCCAGGACTGACGGTTTCTCAACAGAGGCGTCCTCGGCTACATCGCCCGAGATAAGCTCCTCCCAGGAGTCAACCGTGGAATAGCTCTCCGTCGTGGTTGTAGTGGTATCGGCCTCCGTCGTGGTGGTCGTTGAAGAATCGGTTGTGGTCTCGGGAGCCTTTGTTGTCGTCTCCGGAGCCTTAGTCGTCGTTGTTGTCGCATCCGCAGACTGAGTCGTGTACTCCGGAGGTACGCTGTCCATGGGCGGCGTGTCGTAGTTGACCTTCAAGCCGTGAATGGTGTAGAAGACGTACTTGGGGTCAAAGTTGACCGAGTTTCTGCGTCCGTCAACATTCATGATTCTGATATTGGGGCAGTTCTTGAAAGCGCCGTTTTCGATGTTTCTGACAGAACTCGGCAGGTTTACGACAATAATCGAGTCGTTTGTGTCCTTTCCGGGCTCATTCGGGATTTCTCCCACCCTTACGGTTTCCGTTCCGTCAGCGACGGTATATACGCCCTTTGCGGCAAAGGCAGGCACGAATGTCGCCATAAGGACTGTCAGCGCCGCAACAGCGGTAAACAGAACCTTCAGCAATACACTTTTTCTCATGCAATATCGCCCCTTTTCTCTAAGATACTGATATATAATACCAAAGAGGTATTCTTTTTTCAATCAAATTATGGTAAAATAACCCCATATTCACGAAAGGAGCGCATATATGGTCATCCGTGCATACGCAAAGATAAATCTTATGCTCGATATCCTCGGGAAAACCGATGACGGCTACCACAATCTCTTTATGATTATGCAATCGATCGGCATATATGACGATGTAACCGTTGAACTCGCCGGAAGGCCCAACACGGTTACCATAACCTGCTCCGAAGAGGCAATCCCCACAGACAGGAAAAACATCGCCCACAAGGCCGCGAAGGCCTTCATGGCAAAGCTTGACAGAAAGCCTGCCCCGGGCGTGAAAATCCACATAGAAAAGAATATTCCGTTCGCGGCCGGTCTCGCGGGCGGCAGCGCGGACGCGGCTGCCGTGCTCTTTGCGCTCAACATACTCACCGGCGCGAACTACGATATTGAAGAGCTCTGCGCCATAGGTGTGAAAATAGGCGCCGACGTGCCCTTCTGCCTGAAGGGCGGCACAATGGCGGCACTCGACATAGGCCAGGTACTCGCTCCCCTTCCGCCTTTTGAGAACAAGTACATTGTACTCGTAAAGCCGGACCAGAGCGTCTCGACAAAGGCCGCCTATGACGCCTTTGACACCGCAGGTTACCTGCGTCACTGCGACCGCGACGGCATGGTTCATGCCCTGGCAAATAAGGACGACAAGACCGTCTACTCGAAGATAAAGAATATCTTCGAGCAGTTTGTCGAAGTGCCGGACCGCGTGGACATAAAGGCGATTATGCTGGCGCATAACGCCAAGGCTGCCTGCATGAGCGGCTCCGGCCCCTCGGTCTACGCCATCTTCGAAAACGAAATACCGGCAAGGGCCTGCGCTGCAGAGCTGGAGAAGCGGTACGGAAGCGTATTCTTCACGAACCCCGTAAAACACGGACTTGAGATACTTTAAGCACTGCGAAAGCCGCAGTGCTTTTTATTGTTAAAAAATAAACTTTTAGGACATTTCCCATTTTCTTGTCTTTTTTCCTTCATTGTGGTAACTTTATTTTATGAGCATTAAAAAATTTATATACAGGGAGGCAATAAAATGAAACTTGAAGACATCATGTCGAAGGTTGCGGAAAGCAAAACGCTCGTTTTCGGAATCAAAGCCATCATTTCCGCATCCCAGCACTTCTTCTGGGAGAACGTAACTCCTTTCCAGGATGTTATCGAAGGCCCCGGTTCAAGTGCCCGCGCTGTTGAGATTTTAAAGCTCAACAAGTGCAAAAAGGCCCTCATCGTAACTGATAAGGTCCTTGTAAGTCTCGGCGTTCTCAAGACCATGACTGACGCCATGGATGCCGCGGGATTCCCGTATGTCATTTTTGACGGAGTTGAGCCCAACCCCACAATTGAGAACATCGATGCCGCCTATGCCCTCTACAAGAAGGAAGGCTGCGACTGCGCCGTAGCGGTCGGCGGCGGTTCATCAATCGACTGCGCAAAGATAGCTCTCTGCAACGCTGCAAGACCTAATCTCACAGCCGAGAAACTCGGAAGAGCCATGGGCTACTTCCCCGTAACATTTGCCGGCAAAGGCAAGAATGTTCCCTTCCTCATGGCAATCCCGACAACAGCAGGCACAGGTTCGGAAAGCACGGTTGCCGCTGTAATGTCCAACGTCAGAACAGATCAGAAGATCACCGTTTCCGACACAGCCATGCGTCCGAAGGCAGTCATCCTTGACGCCGCTCTCGCCGCAGGTCTTCCTCCGAAGGCAAC
>JAFSPP010000057.1 GCA_017451425.1 Clostridia bacterium
ACAAAAAAAAGAAAGTAGACACTTTTTTAAGTGTCTACTTTCATCTTACACCTTCAGCACAGCCCCGCTTTTTATTATGAGTCGTAGAAGGTTTTTCCTTCATTTGTGGTTATGCGTTTTGTTGTCGGGTAAGTGAAACAGGGAGAGTCTTTGAGGCGGGTGTAGTACTGGGCCGCTTCCCATTTGGCCATCTGAAGGTCGTGGAGAAGGTAGTTGCCGCAGTTTACAGGCGTGGCACCGGGTACATCACCTTCAAAGTCTTTTAAATGTTCAAAAGCCCTGAGCATGAGAGGATAAATTTCCTCGGGAGTCGGATGGCCTTTGACTATGAGATATGAGCCGGTGAGGCAACCCATAGGACCCCAGTAGATTATCCTGTCCTTCCACTCCTCGTCATTTCTGAGGAAGGTTGCTATGACATGCTCTATCGTGTGCATGGCATTGGGATGAATCGCAGGTTCGGTATTCGGATACTTCATCCGGATATCGAAGGTTGTGGCAAATTCATCGCCAATCTGATCCAGTCGGGATTCGTAGATTCCCGGCTTTATTTTTGTGTGATCAACCTGGAAACTGGGTATGAGATCCATAAGTATACCTTCCTATACTGTTTCTACTTTTATGAGGTTTGTGTTGCCTGAAGTTGTGGAGGTGCCGCCAGTTAAAACCGCAAGGTCTCCGTCTTCAAGGCTCATCACTTCTTTGAGTTTCTGCTTTGCGGTAAAGAACATGACATCGGTCGAATCATAGACATCGACAAGCGCAGGGATAATACCCCATGAAAGCGCAAGTTGATAATAGGTGCGCTTGTCGGTGGTGAGACCGAGGATGTTTACAGTCGGTCTGAAACGTGAAACCATGCGGGCCGTCTTGCCGCTTATGGTACAGACGGCTATGGCTTTCGCGTCTATGTCTATTGCCATGCCTACAGTGGAATGACTTATGGCGTCAGCCGTATTTCTTATTACAAAGTCAGTTTCGTAAAACCACTTGTTGTAGTTTATGTTCTTTTCTGTGTATTCCGCAATCTTCGCCATTGTCTCAACTGCTTCGACTGGGTGCTCGCCCGAGGCGGTTTCACCGGAGAGCATGATGGCGCTTGAACCGTCGTAGACGGCATTTGCGACATCAGAGATCTCCGCGCGCGTCGGGCGCGTGTTGTGAATCATCGACTCAAGCATTTCGGTAGCCGTGATGACGCGCTTGCCGAGGAGACGGCAGTTTGTGATAAGCTTCTTCTGCACTGCGGGGAGCTCCTCAAAAGGAATCTCAACGCCCATATCGCCGCGGCCTATCATGATACCGTCGCACTCTTCGCAGATTTCTTTGATATTATCTATTCCGGACTGGTTTTCTATCTTTGCGATGAGATTGTCTTTGCCGTCATAACCGATTTCTTTAAGATACTTTTTGACATCAAGAAGGTCCTGCTTGCAGGAGACAAAGGAACAGGCGATGAAATCGATATCGTTTTCAATACCGAATTTCAGGTCTGCCTTGTCCTGATCCGAAAGGAACTTCTGCTTTAAAACCTTGTTCGGGAAACTCATTGACTTTCTGTCGGAGAGTTCTCCGCCGACTATTGTCTCACAGATTATATCCTGCTTCTTTATATCTTTGATTTCAAATTTCAATAGTCCGTTGTTTAAGAGGATGATGTCCCCTTTTTCAAGATCCTTGTGAAGGTTTTCATAACTTACGGAGACAATGTCCTTGTTGCCTTTTACATCACGTGTCGTAAAGGTGAAAGTGTCCCCCTCGCTTAAGAAGATCTTGCCCTTCTCAAAAGTCTTGATACGGTACTCCGGACCCTTGGTGTCAAGGAGTATGGCTATCGGAAGTCCGAGTTCCTCGCGGACTTCCTTTATCTTGTTTATTTTGTCGAGATGTTCCTCGTGTGTGCCGTGCGAAAAGTTCAGGCGGGCGACGTTCATGCCCGCTTTCGCCATGGCGACAAGCGTCTCTTTGCTGTCGCTCGCCGGCCCTATTGTGCACACGATTTTGGTTTTCCTCAAAAGAATCGCTCCTTTTTATGCGAGATAAAGAAGTGAAAGCGCTATCAGGAATTGTCCGAGATAGTAGCTCACATGATTTGTGATTACATCAACCGGTCTGTTCTTGCCCTCGCCGAAGTATGTGCCGGAAAGTATGAGGTCGGATATAAGGAAGAGAATGAGACCGACAAACATAAGTGTCAGGGTCATGTTCTTGAAACTGTACAGTATTGCAAGCGAACCTGCGAGCAATGTATCGGAAATCAGAAGTCCGCCGTACACGCCTGATACGACCTTGAATTTGCCGTAATTAAGCTTCATTGGCTTTTCCATAAAGATTACGTTGAGCGCGCCTGCACACAGACCCAACACTATCGGAAGGATTGCAAACGCCGCACCCTTTGCGCTGTCAAACATCGCGTAGTTCATAAGGAGTCCCGCGATGAGAAGAATATGCTGGAATGCGAATGTGTAGAATCCGGCGAAAGTGTAGATGTCATTATCGTCCGGATATACGAATTTCAGGTCCAGCCAGATATCTCCGAAAAGTCCGAACAGCAGACCTACTATTACGAACAATCCAAACTGCGCCATCTTTTCAGGTCTTGATTCGATAAACGCGGAAACCGCAACAATCATAAAGTAGGCGGATGTAAGCGCCTTGATGATAGTTGCCTTGACTGATACCCCCTTTACACGTTCAGCACAGAACCATGCAAGGAATAACAGTCCGAGTCCCAAAAATACAAATACTGCCCATTTCATTTCATCAATCCTCCTGTTTATTCATAACTCTTGTGACAGTAGTCCATACCGTCCAGACCAGAGCCATGCCGAGTGCTATTGCAAGTGCATACTGAATTGTAAGGCGACCGAAGTACCAGGCCGTTTCAAGTTCACGACTTACTATATTGCTCATTGTGTAGTAGAGAGCGCCTCCGGGAATAAGCGGGATTATGCTGGGTATCAGAAGTACCGTTGCGGGAGTCCTCTGCGCCTTTGCCAGAATCTCAGCATAAAATGTGCATACGACCGCAGCGAGCAGGCTGGCAGCAAAAATATTTCCGGTAAAATGAAGACCCAGGAGATATATGCCCCATGTGAGCGCGCCGCCGACAGCGGCAAGAGGTATGTGCGCGGCTTTGAGTCTATAGATAAGTGAGAACCCCACAGAACCCAAAGCGCCTGTCAATATCTGAATAATGATAAGCTTTGTATCCATAAGATCACCACACAATCCAGAATGCAACCATAAAGCCGCCCGCCAAAGCGCCGGCCCACATGATTGATTCCACAAGTCTCATTGTACCCGCAACCGTATCGCCCACCAGAATATCCCTTATCGCGTTGGTCATCGCGATTCCGGGTATAAGGAGCATTATGTCGCCGATTAAAATCTTGTCCAGGTTCAGTATCGGGATGAGTTTTGCCACAAGGCACACACCCACACCGACCAGGAATGAAATAATTATGTTGAATACGAGAAGGTTCGGAAGCTTGTTTGACAGTTCACGCTGTAAAAAGCAGATTAAAACCGCGAAGAGAGCGGCAACCAGACCGTCCCATATCTTTCCGCCAAAGAACACCGCAAACGCTCCTGCGGCGAGCACGCTGCCTATGTACTGCCTTATCGGAGTTGTCGTGGGTTGCACGGCTTTTTTAAACTCTTCTTCCAGAGTTTCAACCGTCATCTCGCCACGACAGAAAGCGCGGCTGACGTTGTTTATACGGGCAAGTTTTCTGAAATCTATTCCGCCGGGTGTGTTTATGCGGCGCGTGAGTGTGACACTGTTGTTTTCGGAGAGAGTCATCGTCACGACTATGGATGTCGTAATGACGAAGACATTCATGTTAACCGCGCCGAAAGCCATGCCCATACGGGCAATCGTGTCCTCGACACGGTTCACTTCCGCGCCGCAGGACATGAGTTCCTCACCCATATCAAGCGC
>JAFSPP010000058.1 GCA_017451425.1 Clostridia bacterium
CAACAAAAAACAGGGGCATTGTTGAATGATAGTTGTATAAAACGCAGAAAAAGGTTTTTGTGGACACTTTTTGGTTGACTGTCCGAGAACCGCCCTTATATAATAGCCGTGTAAGAACGAGGGAGACGAAAAGCCCCGTTGGTTATTCAAAATGGGATTTGAAAGGAAAGACAGGAAATGAGAAAGTTAATCGCACTTGTAGTTGCAATCACAATGATCTTCAGCATCACGGCAGTTTCGGCTTCGGCTTGCTTCACCAACACAACGGCAAGAACAAACCGCGCAGCTTCCAACTTTGCTGCTCCGAAACTCACATCACTTATCCCCACACTTGATTTCGCAAGCATTCTTGCAAACGTTCAGAAAGGTATCCAGGGCACAGGTCTTGTTTACGGTCGTGACTATAAGATTGAAGTAGAAAACGACAATACATTCGGATACAGAGTCCACCTCATTCAGCCTGTATCAGGCAACACTCTCTATGATAACTACCTCCTCTACAAGGACGGCAAGTGGACATGGGAGAAGGAGTGGAATCTTCCCACAATCCCGACAGTTGACCAGTTCAACCTCGAGAACATCATGAACAACATCTACACAGCTCTCTGGGATTCAGGCATTTATGTTGACATCAACCAGGATGTTTCCGTAACAAGAGACGCTCAGGACGGTTTCAAAGTTCTTATCGTTGACCCGATCACAGGCAAGACAATCTTCGACAAGCAGTTCGTAATCGATTCAAGCATCACAATCGACTGGTCTGCTGAGTTCGAGCCCATCTCTGAGGACTGCATCATCGCTGCTCACTTCCCGACAACTGATGAAGCTACAGACGAGATGATCGACGAGGGTGAGTCTCAGGTTGACGATCCCGTCGAGACAGAGGCTGAACCGACCGATGACACAACTGACGAAGTAGTAGTTATCGACGACTCCACACCTCTTGCTGCTGCTCCCGCAGCTGACGAGGAGACAATTGCAAACACAGGCGACGCTGCTTTCTCAGCAATGGCTGTTGTAGCTCTCGTTGCAGGTGCTGCATTCGTAGTTTCCAAGAAGTTCTAAGGAAAACCAAAGTAAATTAAAACCCGAGACTGAATGTCTCGGGTTTTGTTTTTTTAATTGAATTATTTCTTTTTGCCGCCGCAGATGGGACATCCGTCCTTGAACTCAAGAGGAAGCTGTTCAAACTCAGCGAGCAGTGCGTTGTAGTAGAGAAGTTTGCCTGCGAGGGGAACCGGAAGACCGAGCAGGTACTGGATGACCGATGTGGCCTCTATTGAAGCGATGGTTCCGACAACGGGTGAAAGCGAGCTGAACTTTTCTATCGGGGGCAGCTCCGTGCCGTAGAGGCAGGCGAGACAGGGTGTCTTGCCGGGCTCGATGAATACGGAGGTGCCGATGAAACCGTTGATGCCGCCGTCCACGAAAGGTTTGCTCAGCTGGACGCAGGCCTCGTTGACTATCATCCTGGCCTGGACACTGTCAACTGCAAGGGCGACTATGTCATACTGGCTTATGATGTCGATGGCGTTGTCCTTTGAGATGGCCGTTGCAAGCGGGAAAATCTGAATGTTGCTGTTGAACTTCCTGAGCTTCTCTGCCGCGGAGACAACCTTGAGGCTTCCGAGATCCTTCTCAAAGTGGATATACTGTCTGTTCAGGTTTGAGATGTTTACGATATCGTTATCGGCGATTCCTATTGTGCCTACGCCTGCAGCCGCAAGGTGGTAGAGGAGTGTGGTGCCGAGACCTCCGGCACCGATTACAAGGACGCTTGCGTCTTCAAGCTTCTGCTGGCCGTCCTCGCCGAATTCCGGAATCATAATCTGTCTGGAATATCTGTCTGACATGGGTCTTCCCTCCGGGGATTTATGAAAATTGCAATGCCTATTATAGCAATGTACGTCGCACAAGTAAACAATATTAAAAAATTAACAATCATTGCAGATTATAAATATATAAGTTATAATAAAATGAATATATTTGTCTTCAAAAATGAGGAGGTGTGCTTTCTGAAAGTAGAATTTCACGGTCCTGCAATCTGCGATTTTTCAAAGATGAATGCGGATGGTACAATTGATGTTCCCGACGGAACAACAGTGAAGCAGTTTATCAAAATTGTCAAACTTCCCATAGCGTGGGCAAAGGTCTTTCCTTTCCTCGTCAACTACGAGAAGGTACCCATGAACACCGTTCTCAAAGAAGGCGATGTAGTAAGCGCTTTTTCACCGTCAGGCGGCGGTTAAAAACAGTTCAGTAATTTTTTAAATAAACAGAAAGTGGGAGATTAATCATGAAAGGATATTGTGGAAAGATCCTCAAGGTAGATCTTACAAACAAGACTTGTACAGACGTCTACATTGCGGATGAAATCTACGAAAACTTTCTCTCCGGTGCGGGACTTGCTGCATGGTGGTGCTACAGAAATATCCCGGCCGGCGCGGATCCGATGGGTCCGGAGAACGTCCTCTGCATTACATCCGGTCTTCTGACAAGTACCGGTTCATGCATTACCGGACGTTGGATGGTCGTCACCAAATCGCCTTCGACAGGCGGTATCGGTGAGGCAAACTGCGGTGGTACTTTTGCCCCGTTTATCAAGGCCTGCGGTTATGACATAATCGCATTCCACGGTGCATCTGACACACCCGTATATCTTTACTGCGACGACAACGGCCCCGTACTCAAGGATGCTTCGCACATCTGGGGACAGGATGCCGCTGTTGCGGAGAAGATGCTTGTAGAAGAGAATACTGTTCCGGGTAAGAAGATTCCTCAGGCCTGCACAATAGGCTGGGGTGGTGAGAACCTGAGCTGGATGGCAGGTGTCTGCAATGACAACGGCCGAATCGCAGCCCGTCAGGGTGTCGGAGGCGTTATGGGCTCCAAGAAACTCAAGGGTCTCTGCTTCGCCGGCAACAAGCCTGTTTCAGGTGAGAATCCGGAAGAAATCCGTCGTCTTTCAAAGATGTGCGCAAAGCGTGCCAATATGGCGTTCATGCCTCCGGAAATTCCTACAGGTCTTCTTCATGTCGCCAAGTTCCTTCCCGAGATTCAGCTGTCACCCGACGGAATCATGACAGGCGTTCTCATGGGAACATGGGGAACCGGTGGTTCTTCACAGTTCGCCGGACAGACAGGTGAGGCTCCCGTAAAGAACTGGAGCGGTTCTCAGAAAGAGGACTTCCATGTCCGCGCACTCAACAAGACCGACGGTTCGCATATGCTCAAACTCCAGACCAACCGCTATTACTGCTATTCCTGTATGTACGGATGCGGCGGCGAGCTTGACATATCACACATCAAACATAACGATCAGGGCTACTCAAGAGTACATAAGCCCGAGTACGAGTCACAGTGGGACTACACCGGATTCCTCCTCAATGAGGATAACGATGCGATGCTCTTTATCAACGAGTATCTGAATCGTGCCGGTATGGACGCCATCTCTGTCGGCGGTACGGTCGGTATGGCTATTGAGGCCTATGAAAACGGCCTTCTCAAAGAATCAGATGTCGGATTCCCGCTTCACTGGGGCGATGCCGACGCAATCATCAGACTCGTAAAGATGATTGTTCATCGTGAAGGCATAGGCGATGTACTTGCTGACGGCTGTAAGAGGGCTGTAGAGATTCTCGGACCTGAGTTTGCACAGTACGCGGTACAAGGTGGCGGCATGGAGCCCCCGATGCATGACTCACGTCCTGACCCTCAGCAGGCTACACTCTACGCCATAGACGCGACTCCTTCCCGTCATACAACCGGCGGTTCACTCTACTACGGATGTATGCATCTCTGGAAGAAGGTTACCTGGGCTCCCCCGGCAGTTCTTGTCGGCGGCAAGCAGGGAGAGTGGGAAGTATCTGACGAGGAGTCCCTCAAGGTGCTTGCCGCAGCTTACTTCAAGCGTATAGTTGACGGTGTCGGCGGATGCTACTTCGGATTCCTTCTCGGTACCGCCATTTATCCCATCTTCGAGTGGACCGAAGCCGCTACAGGCTGGGGTAACACTACCGATGATCTCATGTGGATAGGCAGACGTATTTTCACTTTACGTCACATGTTCAACATCAAGCAGGGACTTGATCCCTGGTATTCACGTCCTCATCCCCGTATGGTCGGTGAGCCTCCTCTTAAGGTCGGTAAGGTTGCCGGTAAGACGGTGCCCATTGACGCGAAAATCATGAGTGTCTGGAAGAACGCGGGCTTCGATGAGAAGACAGGTATTCCTCTTCAGGAGACTGTTGAAGCATTGAACCTTCCTTACTTCCTCGACGGACCCATTGAAAACTTCATAAAGGAGGTACCGAGCCGTGGCTAGTTATTTACCTTATATCAACTATGATCAGTGCTATGGCTGCAAGGCTTGTCTCTATAACTGCCCGGTCAGCCTCTTTACTCTCGCAAAGAAAGTCACACGTCGCGGTATGAGACGTGAACTTCCCGCAACAACATATATTGAGCGCTGCATCGGCTGCGGCGTATGCGCACGCATGTGCCCCGTTGAGGCAATAGAGATGCTCAAGAACCCTCCGGGTGAGGGTGAACCCGTATACATCGACTGGGATAAGCCCGTCCGTATAGACCCGAACAAGTGCAAAGGCTGCACATCCTGTGCCCGCAACTGCCCTGCAAGTGCAATTGAAGGCAAGGTAAAGGAACCTCATGTAATTCATGAGGATCAGTGCATCCGCTGCGGTCTCTGCATAGAGAA
>JAFSPP010000059.1 GCA_017451425.1 Clostridia bacterium
GCAGAGGAGTTCCCGAAGAACATACTGAGATGCGGCAACTCACGCTGTATCTCCGGCATTGAACAGGGACTTAAGCCTCTGTTTAAAAAGACGGATTCCGGATACAGATGTATTTATTGTGATACAAAAGGAACATGTAACGGATGAATTATCTGTGAAAGAAAATAAAAAAGGCCCGCATGAAGCGGGCCTTCTCTTTTTGTCTTATGCCTTCTTGTACTCGTCGTAATCTCTGTAGATGTCCTCGGTGTGAACGTAGTCCTCGTTCTTGCCGTGGTCAGCATACCATACCTGAGCAAAGAAAGGATTCTTCTTGGCGATTGCATCATAGTTCCAAGGCATCGGATCGCACTCAGGGCACCAATGGCCGCCCTTGAGAACGGTGTTGAGGCTCATCTGGAACTCATGACCGAATGCGCACTTCCACTTAACGGGAGTGTAAGGATCAGCAGGTTTTCTGTTGCTGGTGTATTCACCGCCGCGGAACTCAGCTGCAGCCTTAATCTCCTTGAGGGTGAGCTCTTCGAGCTTCTTGGACTCATCATAACCATGGTCAAGCTTGAACTTGTCAGCTTCCTTGATATTGCGTGAAGGAGGAGTGAGATCCCAGTCAGCCCAGTTGTCAGAGAGCTTCTTGTAGTGCTCAAGACCGAAGGATTCCTTGTCGCCCCAGAAAGCGTTAAGACGCTCGGTGTTCTTCTGCTTAACCCATGTGCGTGTGCCGAATCTCTTATCCTTGGCGATCATACCGAGGCCTTCACGTGCAAGGAAGGAAATACCGGGAAGACGGGTGACGCATGAGAGCTTGTAGAACCACGGAACTGTCTTTGCCATGTCAGCAAAGTACTTCTCTGCGGGGATGTTCTGACGGAAGTGGAGATAGCTCTCAAGAAGATCTGAGTCGGCATACCACTGACCGTGGAAGTTTCTGTCAACAAACCAGTTGGGCTTGAATACGCGCTTGGAAGCGTCGTGACCCATACCGATGGCGTTGAGGAGAAGGTCTTCGAACTCGTAGAGAGTGATTCTGTATGTGTCGCCTGAACCGATGTTGTAGAAGTTTCTGTAGAACTCTTCGGGAAGATCATCGGTGCAGAAGTGCTCCATAAGGATGGCGGAGTCATCAACTGTAGCCCACTCAAGAACATCGTTCATCGGAACGTGGAACATGATCGGGTCCATATTCTTGAGGATTTCGGGGTAAAGAATACCGGACTGACGCATTGAAACCCAGTACTTGAGGCCTGACTCAGCGAATACACGCTCGGCGCGGACCTTGGAGATGGCATAATGGTCATATACGGAGATTTTAATCGGGTCACCTGTGCGGCCCCAGTGGATGCCGTACGGACGGTTACCTGTCTCGGCAACTGTACCGATGTAAACAACGCGGATGGCATCAGGATCGGGCTGAGCCTTGATGGCGTTTACGATGTTTTCAGCTGCCTGTACGTTTGTCTTGAGTGTCTTCTTCGGGTAGTAGTCAGCTGCAGGGGATACGAGACCGCCGATGTGGAGTACGTATGACGCACCTGTTACACACTCGAGAATCTTATCGTAGTTGCCGAAGTCACCCCAGACGATCTTTACACGGGGATCGCCGAGGAACGGAGTAAACTTAGCTCTGTTCTTTTCGGAGTCACGAAGAAGAACTACGATGTCAAGGTCGGAACGATTGTCATAAATCTGCTTGAAGCTGTGCCAGCCCATGTTACCGGAAGCACCGGTAATAAATACCTTTTTGTTTGCCATGGTTAATCCTCCGATTAAAAATTTTTCAAAAGTTAAGCCTGTATATTTTAACACATGCGTGACAATGTTTCAACATGTGCAGTTGCTATATTGTGAAGTCCTCAACGTCATAATCCTTTCCGAACTTGGGTGTTTTGGCCTTATTGGAAGGGATTATAAGCAGCAGGGCAAGGAAGACGAGATTTGCTCCCACTACAACGGCGAGATAGACGTACTGATTTGTGCAGGCATACTGGACAACCCGGCCTATGAAGGGGATTTTCAGCTTGACCTGACCGATGAACTGATCCTCGTTGACTGAGTATTCACCGTTCTTGTCCTCGACGGTTGCTATGTTATCGCCATCAATAACGTCTATGCTCTTTAAAGCGGCCACCGAACGGGTGTCCTTGGTGGTTACGACAAGGGAGCCGAGTTCAATGCCGTTGAAATCCGAATACTTGATAAGGATGACATCGTCCTTCGTGACGGCGGGACTCATATTGCTGTTGGTCACGGTGGCGAAGCGGTGATTTGCAATACCGTAGTTGCTGAAGTTAGCGGAGAACAGATAGGCAACGAGGCTCGCTATTCCGACCAGCATTGAGAAAATGAGGAAAATCCAGAGAAATACACGTACAAAGGTCCTGAGGGGAGATTTCTTGTAAACCGTATGGTTCTTTGGGATTATGTCGTCATCGTACGGTTCATCGTCATAGGGGTCACCGTAGGGCTCCTCTTCATAGAGTTTTGTCTGCTGAGCGGAGAAATCCTCCTGACGATACGGAAGGGGAGATTCCGGGAAAGGATTCTCCTCGGGTTCATTGAAATCGTCATCTGAACCGATGTATTCGCTTACACGCTCGGATGAGGCGAGCTTTGACATTTCATGCCTGAGCTGCTCAACTTCCGCCTCAAGCTCCTCAATACGGGCAGCACTGCCTTCAGAGGACTTTATGCGTTTTGCGAAAGACACACAGTCCTTATAAAGTTTGTCGTTTTTTTCCTTGAGTTCCGCATTCTCTTTTTTCAGCGCCTCAAGTTCATTAGTAAAATCATCCATGATGAGTTACCTCCAAAAATATACACATCTATTTTAAATATATTTTATTGAAATTGCAAGGTAAATAAGTTATCATATTCGGGAAAAGGAGGCCCTTCCATGTACAACAGTATTTTCGACTTATTTGATGAAATAAAATCAAGCGGAAAGGACTGGCTGAAATCCCAGCTCAAAGTTTCCGCTCTCACATTCTTACTCCTTACAGTAGGTCTTTTCATTGCCGATTATGTCTGTGAAAAGAAGTACGGCTCAGGCCTGGCGCTTGACCTGCTCATTCCGCTTATCGCTTTTGTAATCGCTATAATCGATGCTATCCCGGTGCTCGGCATAAGCGCCTGCATGCTTCCGTGGGCCGCAATCGTCACGATATTTGCCGAACCGCGCACAAAGGGCCTGGCACTTCTTCTGGTTTATATCTGCGTAATGGTTATAAAGCAGATCTCCGAACCTTTCATACGCGGCAAATCCCTTGGTGTAAGTCCTCTTGAGGAACTTCTCGCCGCCGGTTTCGGATGGCTGGCTTTCTCATGGCTGGGAGCGCTCGGCTCCGGAATAGGTCTTATAGCCGTTCCCATCCTGTACACGGTCGGCAAGAAGGCCTATATGGCCACTCACACCGAGTATTTCCAGGAGCGCAATCAGCGCAGTTTCAAACCCGACAGCCGCAGAGACAATGCTGTAGACATTACTGATGATATCGAGGACGTAGACAAACAATGAGTACTCTGCTTTCACGCATCGAACAGGAATATCCCAAGTTTTCAAAAAGTCATAAAAAGATTGCGGACTTCATCTTAAACGATTATCAGAAGGCCGCCTACTATACTGCGGCAAAACTGGGCGAGGAGACCGATATTTCGGAATCCACGGTCGTCAGGTTTGCCGCTCAGCTCGGTTTTGAAGGTTTTCCTGAGTTTCAGGCAGCCCTTCGCGACGACATAAAGGGTAAGCTTACCACTCTCCAGCGCATGGAGGTCGCGAGCTTCAAAATGCTTGACGAGGACGTACTCGAAAAAGTAATGCGAAGCGACCGTGATGCCATCAAGGAGACTCTCGCGAATGTCTCGCATGATGACTTCAAAGCCGCGGCCGCTGCCATAAATGACGCCGAAAGAATTTACATTCTCGGCGTTCGCAGCGCCGCTCCGCTCGCAAACTTCATGAACTTCTATCTCAAGATGGTCTATGACAATGTTGTCCTCATCACTTCCGCAAGTTCCTCAGAGGAATTTGAGAATATCTTCAAGATAAGGAAAGAGGATGTCTGCATCGCCATAAGCTTCCCGCGCTATTCGAAGCAGGTTGTGACCACTCTTGAATATGCGAAGGAGAAGAGTGCAAAGATTATTGCCGTGACGGACAGCGACTCCTCACCGATAGCTCCGCTCGCGACCTATCTTTTGAAGGCAAAGAGTAACATGGCTTCCTTCACGGACTCTCTTGTAGCTCCTCTGAGCCTTATCAATGCGCTCATAGTCGAAGCAACAATCGGCAAGCGCGATGAGGTTCTCGGCACATTTGCCGAGCTTGAGAGCATCTGGGACAAGTATGATGTCTACGATAAAACAGAGGACAGCGACTATGAGTAAGGTCGGTGTCATAGGCGGAGGTCCGGCTGGCTGTCTTGCCGCCGCCACTGCCGCGTTTGCAGGGGCAGATGTTACCCTCATTGAGAGAAACGGCCGTATCGGCCGGAAGCTTCTCATAACCGGAAAAGGACGCTGCAACGTCACCAATGCCTGCCCTGACATAAACGACTTCATTGACAATGTCCCGGTAAACGGCCGCTTTCTTTTCAGCGGTCTCTCTAAGTTTATGACCTATGACACCATGGCCCTTTTTGAAGGCCTTGGTGTTCCTCTTAAAACCGAGAGAGGGGACAGGATCTTCCCCGTATCCGACAAATCATCCGACATAGCCGACGCACTGCTCGCTCATCTGAAAAAGTCCGGGGCAAAACTCGTTACCGACACCCGTGTAACGGATGTCACTTTTGAGAACCCCGGTTTCAGGGTCGCCTGTGAAGGCGGTCGGACCTATTCGTTTGACAAGCTGATTCTCGCCACGGGCGGCGCATCCTACAGAGCCACCGGTTCAACAGGCGACGGTTACGGATTTGCCGAATCACTAGGCCATACGGTTGTACCGCTGTTTCCTTCTCTGGTTCCCATTGAATCTTCCGACCCTTGCTGCAGGGAAATGATGGGTCTTTCACTGAAGAACGTCGCCGTCAGCATCTGTGACAAAGACAGCAAAAAGCCCGTCTATACTGATTTCGGAGAGATGCTCTTCACGCATTTCGGCGTTTCCGGTCCCGTCATTCTCAGCGCAAGTTCCCATATCAGGACAATGAGTCCGGGGCAGTATACACTTTCAATTGACCTGAAACCCGCACTCACTGAGGAACAACTTGACGCGCGTATTCTGCGCGACTTTTCAAAGCAGCCCAACAGGGATTTCTGCAATTCCCTGGGCGAGCTTCTGCCCTCAAAGATGATCCCCGTAATCGTAGGCAGAAGCGGTATCGATCCGCATAAAAAGGTCAATCAGATCACAAGAGAGGAGCGCTCTGCTCTCGTCTCTTCGCTTAAAGACTTTACCGTCCCGCTGACAAACTTCAGGCCTCTCAACGAGGCCATAATCACTTCAGGCGGCGTGGACACAAAGGAAATCGATCCCAAAACAATGGAGTCTAAGCTCGTGCCGGGACTCTACTTTGCCGGTGAACTCATTGATGTTGACGCTTACACCGGCGGATTCAATCTCCAGATAGCTTTTACGACCGGCTATACAGCCGGCATCAGCATAAATGACAACAGAGGTGACAGAATGTTCAATATTGCCATAGACGGCCCCGGAGGTGCGGGAAAAAGCACCATTTCAAAGGCCGTTTCGAAAGAGCTCGGTTTCATCTATGTGGACACCGGTGCTCTCTACAGAGCCATCGGTCTTTACTGCCTCCGAAATGGCATAAAGACTGACGACGCCGACAAGGTCAGCGCAGCTCTTTCAGAAGTCAGCGTCGACTTCACTTACATTGACGGCGAACAGCGCGTCATGTTAAACGGCGAGGATGTATCGACCGACATAAGACTTCCCGAAGTCTCGATGGCCGCATCAAACGTCTCCGCCATACCCGCTGTCCGCAAGTTCCTGCTTGAACTCCAGAGAAAGATAGCTAGGGAGAAGGATGTCCTCATGGACGGACGTGACATAGGCACGGTTATTCTTCCGGACGCACAGCTTAAAATCTTTCTCACAGCCTCTGCCGAAGTCCGCGCTAAGAGACGCTTTGACGAACTCACGGCGAAAGGGAAAGAGGTCAGTTATGATGATGTTCTCCGCGAACTCATTGAGCGTGACTACCAGGATTCCCACAGGGAGATTGCGCCTCTCAGACAGGCGGACGATGCAGTCCTGGTCGACACATCAGACATGACTTTTGACGAGGTTAAAGAGAGAATTATTCAACTTTATAAGGAGAGAAAATAATGCCCGAACAGATTATCACCAACAAGGACAGACTGAAGTTTTATAACGAAAACGAGTATCATTTCAACTGGGACAAACCCATCAAGAAAAAGAAGTGGACTTACAGAATTTTCTATCCCGTCGTAAGACTCGTATGCTGGGTAAAATTCGGCAATTTCGAGTACCACGGCTGTGAGAACCTTCCGAAAGAAGGTCCCGTAATGATCTGCTCAAACCACGTCGCAGGTCTTGACCCCATTGCGCTCACGGGAATACTCTACAAGGAACACAATATGAGAACGATGTATTTCATGGTCAAAGAGGAGTTCTTCCATGTGTTCTACACCAAGATTCCTCTTCTCTTTCTCGGCGGTTTCCCCGTAAAGCGCGGCACTGCTGACAGGGACTCACTTGAATATGCTTTCCGTGTTCTCAACGAAGGACACTGCCTTCTTGTTTTCCCCGAGGGCACAAGAGACAAGACACGTTCCCGTCCGAAAGTTGAAAATGCGAAGGCCGGTGTCGCCCTCATTGCCCGTGAAACAAAGGCGAATGTTGTACCCATGTCCGTATACCGCGGACCTACGGTTAAGGGAAAGAAGGATAAGTATGTAATCCGTCTGGGAGAGGTAATACCTTTCGAGGAGCTCGGTCTCGGTGAAAAGCCCAAGTCAAAGGAGCTCAAAGCGGCAACAAATCTTATTATGGAGAGAATCATTGAATTATGGGACAAAGACGGCCAGAAATAAAACTTGCTGAAACCGCAGGCTTTTGCTTCGGCGTTGAGCGCGCCGTCAAAGGCGCGTATCAGTTTGCCCAGGACAAGGAAAAATCCGATATATACTGCCTCGGTGAGCTGATTCACAATAACGTCATCAACAACTACCTGAAAGGGCAGGGTGTACACATAGAGGACGACTTCCGGGCGATTCCTCCTCACGCAAATGTCATTATCCGTGCACACGGCGTTTCGAGAGAGGTATACGAGTATTTTGCCGACTCCGGAATCAACTACATCGATCTGACATGTCCGTTCGTCGCAAAAATACACAAGATTGTCGAAGAGATTCCCGCGGAGAATTCGCTTCTCCTCATAGCAGGTGACGCGAATCATCCTGAGGTTATCGGAATACGCGGTTTTGCCGGATGTCCTTATCATGTTTTCAAAAATGCCGATGAGCTGAAGGACATACTTACGCAGTTTATGGACACTTGTCCCGATACTGCCGTATATGTGGTCAGTCAGACGACTTTTTCCGTCAGAGAATGGGAAAAATCTTTAAATATAATAAATTTATTGTGTACAAAGGCGACTGTTTTTGATACAATATGTAAAGCTACGCAGGAAAGGCAGGCAGAGGCAGACCGCCTTTCCCGTGAATGCGATGCCATGGTCGTCATCGGCTCAACGCATTCATCAAATACGGTTAAGCTCTACAACATCTGCAAGGAGAATTGTAGGACCTGCCTCATCGAATCGGCAAAGGAACTAAACGCAGACTTCCTAGATGGTGCAGAAACCATCGGCGTCACCGCAGGGGCATCGACGCCTGCCAAAACAATAAAGGAGGTACTTGAGACGATGTCTGAAGTAGAAAACAAAAGTATGAATGCTGCTGAGGATTTCGAGGCAATGCTCGAGGAATCATTAAGCAACATGAGTACCGATCAGAGGGTAAAGGGTGTCATCGTAGGCATCACTCCCACTGAAATCCAGATTGACATAGGAAGGAAGCAGACAGGTTATATCGCATATAACGAGTGGAGTTTCGACCCGACAGCGGACCCGGCTGAAGAGGCTAAGGTCGGTGACGAAATCAATGTCGTTATCATGAAGACCAATGACGTTGAAGGCACAATCATGTGCTCCAAGAAACGTTTTGACAGTGCAAATTCCTGGGACGAACTCGAAGCAGCCATGGAATCCGGCGAAAAGGTTGAAGGTACCGTTACCGACATCATCAAGGGCGGAATCATCGCTACAACCCAGAAGGGTGTACGCGTATTCATTCCCGGCTCACTCACCGGCATACCCAAGGACGCTCCGATGGACGACCTTAAAAATACTAAAGTCAGCTTCAAGATTATTGAAGTTAACAAGCAGCGCAGACGCGCAGTCGGCTCTATCAAAGCTCACACCTCATCTGCACGCAAGGAGGCCATGGAGGCTTTCTGGGCTCAGGCAGAGGTCGGCCAGGTTTATACCGGCGTTGTAAAATCACTTACAAACTACGGCGCATTCGTTGATATCGGCGGAGTGGACGGCATGATCCACATCTCCGAGCTCTCATGGAAGAGAATCA
>JAFSPP010000060.1 GCA_017451425.1 Clostridia bacterium
GCCTGTTTGCACTACGTTTGACCGGCAGAAACCGAAGAAAGCGAAAAGGCAGCCTGCTCTTTTATGAGCAAACTGCCTATTCTCGTTCAATTATCATTCGTCGGAGCTTTCACCCCAACATTTGACAAAGAACTTTTTTTTGCTCAATTCAGTTCCGAAAGAACTGTTTTGCCTTCGGCCAGGGAGCGCTGAACGTCGATGATACGTTGGTTTTTGGAACCTCTGAATCGGAGGTTCAGGGTCAGCTGCTCTTCAATAAAACGTCCGTCAATGAGTAGGCTGAGCTCGCGAAGGAGGTCCATCCAGCCGTTTTCCTCATTTGCTCCCTCTTTGAGTTCCTCAAAGGTCCAGCCGGAAAAGGCCATGACATCAAGGCCCTCCTTCCTGATCTCCTTTGCAAGAACAGTGAGAGCTTTGGCCTGGGTAAAAGGTTCTCCTCCGGAGAATGTCACTCCGGTTATGAGTTTGTTCTCTTTTACCGCTTTCATGATATTTTCGACGGTCGTGTCGTAGCCGCCTTCGGTGAAGGACCAGGTCTGCGGGTTCTGGCATCCCTTGCAGTGATGCGGGCAACCCTGGACAAATACAACGAAGCGCCAGCCGGGACCGTCGACGATAGATTCGCGAATAACACCGGCCAGGTGAAGTTTTGTCTCACCCGGCCGGTCGTTAATTAATAAGTTATCGGACATTAAACCTCTTCAAACTCACCGTTGCCGGTGCCGATTGAGTGCTTAACTCTGTCGTTAACCTCAGCATACTTTGCATCGTTGAAACGATCAAGTGTACCTACGAGATAACCGGTGATTCTGCGGATTCTTTCGAACTTTACGCCTTCACCAACCATTTTTGATTCCATCATTTCAGGTTCTTCCTTTCTTTGTTCTATAGTCAGGTTATATTTCTACTATGTCAACGGGATGCGCAACCTTGTCGGCTTCCTCGAGAGGGTTCTCGTCGCAGGAGCATACGGAGGTTGAGTAGCCCTTTATTTTCATGAGTACTTCCTCTGAAATGGCCTCACCGTCATGACGGCCGCAGCGGGGACATACATCACCTATGATACCAGTATAACCGCAAACCGGGTCACGGTCAACCGGGTGGTTGATGGATGCATAGCCCATGTTGTTGTCCTTCATGCAGCGGATGACAGACTCAAACGCATCGAGGTTGTCGAGCGGGTTGCCGTCCATTTCAATGTAGGAGATATGGCCTGCATTTGTGAGATTATGATAAGGTCCCTCAATCTTAATCTTCTCAAATGCGGAGATCGGGAAGTAAACCGGTACGTGGAAGGAGTTTGTGTAGTAAGCTCTGTCCGTTACGCCCGGGATAACACCGTAACGCTCACGGTCCATGCGTACGAAACGGCCTGAAAGTCCCTCTGCAGGAGTTGCGATGAGTGTGTAATTCATGCCCTCTTCCTGGGACTTCTGATCGCAGCGTGAACGCATGTGGCCGACAATCTCAAGGCCTAAGTTTCTCGCCTCCTGGGTCTCACCGTGGTGAGAACCAATGAGGGCCTTGAGTGCCTCGGCAAGACCGATGAAGCCGACCGTAAGTGTTCCGTGTTTGAGAACTTCCATAACCTCATCATCCGGCTTCAGCTTATCGGAGTCGAGCCAGAGGCCCTGTCCCATAAGGAAGGGATAGTTGTAGACTCTTCTGCGTCCCTGGATAAGGAAGCGGTCGTAGAGCTGATCGAATACAAGGTCGATCTTTCTGTCGAGTTCCTCGAAGAAGATGTCGGTGTTTCCGTGAGCCTTGATGGCTATTCTCGGAAGGTTTATGGAAGTGAATGAGAGGTTGCCGCGTCCGCAGGTTACCTGACGGGTCGGATCATAGACGTTGGCTTTAACACGGGTACGGCAGCCCATGTAGGCAACCTTTGAGTTATAGTCATTTACGTCATAACCCGGTGCGTTGAATGTAGCGTCAGCGAAGCAGAAGTTCGGGAAGAGTCTCTTCGCGGAAACCTTCATCGCAAGTTTAAAGAGGTCGTAGTTCGGGTCTGCCGGATTGTAGTTTACGCCTTCCTTTACACGGAAGATGGAAACCGGGAAGATGGCAGTCTCGCCGTTGCCGAGACCTGCGTCCGTGGCAAGAAGGAAGTTCTTGCAGACAAGGCGTGCTTCAGGTGACGGGTCGTCTCCGAGAGTGATTGAGGAGAACGGAACCTGGGCACCTGCACGGGAGTGCATGGTGTTGAGGTTGTGGACAAAGGCCTCCATCGCCTGGTAGGTCTGCTTGTCCGTCTCCTTTACGGCCTTCTTTACTGCAAAGCTCTGAGCCTTTCTTACATTGGCTTCAGGGAGCTTGTACTTGTTTATTAAGAGATCTGCCTCTTTTGCCTGATAGTCGTTATCATTGGCGAAAACAGGGGTCAGACCGTATGTGCCCTCAACCTCAAGGCAGAGGTTCTTCGAAGCTTCAAACGCATCCTCAAATCCGCAGAGAAGCTCAAGGCCCTTGGAGAGATTTGAGACGTAGAATCTTCTGTAAGTCTTCTTTACGCCGGGGGCAAGGAAAGTATCGAAAGCGGGGATACTCTGTCCGCCGTGCTGGTCGTTCTGGTTGGACTGGATGGCTATCGCCGCCAAAGCCGCATATGACGAGATGTCGTTGGGCTCACGAAGGAAGCCGTGTCCTGTTGAGAAACCGCCCTTGAAGAGCTTGTTTATGTCTATCTGGCAACAAGTTGTGGTAAGTGTGAGGAAGTCGAGATCGTGGATATGGATATCGCCTTCAGCATGAGCCTTTGAGTGCTCCGGCTTGAGAACGTAGAGTTCGTTGAACTGCTTTGCGCCCTCGGAACCGTACTTGAGCATTGTGCCCATTGAGGTGTCGCCGTCGATATTTGCATTTTCACGCTTTATGTCATTTTCCTTAGCGTCCTTGAATGTGAGACCCTCATAGATTTTCATGAGGCGTGTGTTCATCTCACGTACTCTTGAACGCTCCGAACGATAAAGGATGAATTTTTTGGCGGTTCTGGCATGGCCGCTCTCGATGAGAATCTTCTCAACCGCGTCCTGAATTTCCTCTACGGTCGGTCTGGTATTTCCGGTTGACTCAATATAGTCAACAACCTTCTGAGAGAGCGCAAGCGCCTCCTCATAGTCATTTCCGCCTGTTGCCTTGGCGGCCTGGAAGATAGCGTTTGCTATCTTGTCAATTGAGAACGGTACCGCTCTGCCGTCTCGTTTGATAATGGTTTCAATCATTTCTCTTCCTCCGTTTATGCTAAAACCACAACATATTGTGGTCGTGTGTCGTGTATTAAACATTATATAGCGCTCATATACATATGTCAACGGAGCGGTTTGCATAAATAAAAAATATTTTTTTGGGCATTTTGCAAAAAGGGCTTTCTTTGTTGCTTTTCATATTTAAAATGGTATATAATAATAGACTGTATAAATGTCCACCGGAGGGTAATATATGAAAAAGCTCAGAATAAGTAACCTCTCTCCCACGCCGCTTCTGCTGATACTCGCAGTGGCAGTCCTGGTGACCGTACCCATTCGCGCCTTCCAGCTGACCAACTGTGTCGACCCCGCAACCGGCTTCTGGGCTGCGAAGGATTTCACTGTACCTTTGCTTTACATAATCTGCGCGGTAATATGTGCCGTCGCCTTCTTCCTCTCCGCATTCAGCGGAATCATGACAAGGCCGGCATTCAAGGAGGATAAGGATATCCTGCTCGGCATAGGCGCCATAGTCTTCGCCGGCACACTCATCATCGACCTCGCGCTGCGCGTTTCAAAACTCATAACCCTCGTATCGACATTTACCGCCCAGGGCGCAAAGGATATCTTCCGCTTCCTGACGACAACCGGTTCACTCGCAATGGCATTTGAGGTGCTGTTCGGCGTACTCGCCGCCATCTATCTCGTGCTCGTAAGTATCTCCGCACTGAAAGGAGAGGACTCCTACAGCGCACACAGAATGCTCGCGCTCAACCCGGTTCTCTGGGCAATGTTCAGACTCATCTGTCACTTTGTGGCACCCGTCAACTTCAAGAATGTCTCCCAGCTCTTCCTCGAGATAATCATGCTCTGCTTCACCATGGTTTTCTTCCTCTCCTTCGCCCGCATAGCCTCGGACGTAAACGGAGAGAAGAGCATGTGGGTTCTCTGGTTCACAGGTGTCATGGCAGCCCTCATGGCGTTCATATGCGCCCTCGCTCCCCTCATTCTCGTCATTACGGGAAAGGACGAGATGATCCCCGACGCATATCCCGTACGTTACTGTGATTTCGGTCTCGCACTCTTCACAAGCGCATTCCTCTTCACGGTCACACCTCTGACTAATGAGGTCGACAGATAATGATAAGTAAGCTTCAGACTTTGGTGGACGCGGGACGCGTACCGCATGCGCTCGTCATAGACGGCGGGACTTTTGAGTCACGCCTTCTCTGCGCAAAGGAACTTGCGGCCGCGCTCCTCAAAGAGGACAAAAAGGTTATGGCCGACATCCATCCGGATGTCATAACTGTTTTGCCGGAAGAAAAGAAAAAGACGCTCTCGGTAGAGGTCATCCGCAAAATGCGTGAGGACGCCTACATCATCCCGAATGAAAACGAGCGCAAGGTCTATATTATCGGCAGGGCCGAGCTTATGCTCGACTATGCGCAGAATGCCCTCCTCAAGATTCTTGAGGAGCCGCCGAAATACGCGACCTTCATCCTTCTCTGTGACACGCACTCGGCCCTGCTCGAAACCGTGCTCTCCCGCGTCGCCGTGTTCACGCTTGACGAAGAAGAAACCGACGGCTCCGATGAGACCTATGACGAATCCTTAAAGCTTGCAAAAGACCTCGCGGCAAAGACCGCCGCGAAGGACGGATTCGCCCTCCTCTCTGCCGTCTCCGCCTTTGACAAGAACTTTGACCTTTTAAACACCGCACTGAGCTGCCTCTCGGCAATCATCCGCGATGCCCTCGTAATAAGCGCGGGCGGTGAAGAGCTCATCAGCTGGGCTCCGGATGAAGCCCGCGCCCTCTCCGCCGCATTCCGGCCGGACGAGCTGCTCGAAAAACAGGAAGGCCTCAAGGAAATTGTCAAAGCAATAAACATATACGGCAACAAGAATCTCACTCTGACGAGACTTGTTTCGAAATTATCCGGAGGTACAGATGCCTGAAGTAGTAGGTATAAAATTCAAAGATGTCGGCAAAGTATATTGCTTTGACCCGAACGGTACCACCCTCACGCCCGGCCAGCACGTAATCGTGAACACCGCGCGCGGTGTCGAATGCGGCATTGTGGCCACAGGCAACGAGGTGGTCGGAGACGACAAGATTGTCGCCCCGCTTAAACCGATAATCAGAATAGCGACCGACGAAGACTTGAAGAAGGTCGCCGAAAACAAAGAGAAAGAGAAATCCGCTTTCAAAATCTGTGAGGAGAAGATAGCAAAGCACGGTCTGGAGATGAAACTCACCGATGTCGAATACACCTTCGACAACAGTAAGATTCTCTTTTACTTCACCGCTGACGGGCGCGTCGATTTCCGCGAACTCGTCAAGGACCTTGCATCCGTCTTCCACACGCGCATCGAGCTCCGCCAGATAGGCGTACGCGACGAGGCGAAGATGATAGGCGGACTCGGCCTGTGCGGCAGACCCTTCTGCTGCAAGTCCTTCATGGGCGAATTCGCGCCCGTCTCCATCAAGATGGCAAAAGAACAGGGCTTATCATTAAACCCTGCAAAAATATCCGGAGCCTGCGGTCTGCTCATGTGCTGCTTAAAGTACGAGCAGGAGAACTATGAACACCTCTCCAAGATCACACCGAAGCCGGGCGCTTTGGTTGACACAAAGGAAGGCAGAGGCATAGTCACCGAGGCCAACCTCCTCTCCGGACAGCTCAAGGTAAGACTTGACCGCTACCCGGACGCGGCGCCGGCATCATTCACCGTCGCTCAGGTGAAGACCCTGAAAGACGTAAAGACAACAGTATCAAAGGAAGAGCGTGACGCTCTCAAGACTATTGAAGAATAAAGGAAGGTATGAATCATGGCAGAAGAAATTTTACTCACCAGTGACGGTCTCAAGGAACTCCAGGACGAACTCGAGCATTTAAAAACCGTCGGACGTAAAGAGATGTCCGAGAAAATCAAAGTCGCTCTTTCATTCGGCGACTTGTCGGAGAACGCCGAGTATGACGAGGCGAAATCCGAGCAGGGCAAACTCGAGTCCCGCATCAACGAACTCGAGGCCATTCTTCAGAACTATAAACTCATCGATGAAGCCGAACTCCCCTCAGATATCGTAAACCGTGCCTCCAAGGTCACAATCCGCGATATGGAGACAAAGGAAAATATCACATATCAGATAGTAGGTCCCCAGCAGGCCAACCCGATGAAGGGCCGTATCTCAGACGAGTCACCCGTAGGCAAGGCTCTCCTCGGCAAAAAGAAGGGCGCCACAGTCTCCGTTGAGACACCCGCAGGCGTACTCAAGTACAAGATTGTCGATATAGAACTCAAGAAATAATTTTCAGGAGAATACAATGGCTGAGAACCAAAATCCGGCAGTCGAGGAACACGAACTCACTGCCGAAGAAACCAATGAACAGAGACAGATAAGAATAGAAAAGCTCAAGGCTCTTCAGGAGGCCGGCTGCGACCCGTTCCAAGTCATGACTGCCGACCAGACCTTCCATACCACAGAGGCTAAAGAGGCCTATGCTGCGCTTGAGGCGAAGCTCATAGGCGAGATTAAAGAGCCCGATGTCGACGGACTTGACGAGCAGGCGGCCAGAGAAGCGAAGAAGGCCGCCTACAACGAGCGCCGCGCAGTAATGGACGCGCAGCCCATAGAGGTCGCCATCGCCGGCCGTATGCTCTTCAAGCGTGTCATGGGCAAGGCCTCGTTCTGCAACATTCAGGACAAGACCGGAAGCATCCAGGTCTATGTCGCCCGCGACGCCATCGGCGAGGAGCCCTATGCCGGTTTCAAGAAATCCGACATCGGCGACATCTTCGCCATAAAGGGTTATCTTTTCCGCACCATGACGGGAGAGATTTCAATCCACGCGCAGGAACTCAAACTCATCTCAAAATCACTTCTTCCCCTTCCGGAGAAGTTCCACGGTCTGAAAGATGCGGACACGCGTTATCGCCGCCGCTATGTCGACCTTATCGTGAACCCCGAGGTGAAGGACACCTTCATAAAACGCGCAAAGATAATAAGCTCCGTCAGAAAGACTCTTGATGACGAAGGTTATATTGAGGTTGAGACCCCGGTTCTTTCAACCATAGCCGGCGGCGCCACCGCGCGTCCCTTCATAACTCACCACAATGCGCTTGACCTTGACATGTACATGCGCATTGCAACGGAACTCCCGCTCAAGAGACTTATTGTCGGCGGCATGGAGCGTGTTTACGAAATCGGACGTATCTTCAGAAACGAAGGTATGGACACAAAACACAATCCCGAGTTCACCTCAATTGAGTTTTATGAGGCATACACTGACTACAACGGCATGATGGACCGCACTGAAGCCATCATCAGAAATGCCGCCATGGCCGCAAACGGCACATACAAAGTTACTTTCAAGGGCGTGGACATAGACCTTGAAAAGCCGTTTGCCCGCATGACCATGACGGAGGCCGTCAAGAAATATACGGGCATTGACTTCGACGAGTTCGCTTGCGACAACGAGAAGGCAATTGCCCTCGCAAAAGAGAAACATATTGAAATCGAGAAAGGTAAAGAGACCTGGGGCGACATCCTCGTCTCCTTCTACGACGAGTACGTCGAGGCAAACCTCGAACAGCCCACATTCATCATGGACTATCCCGTCGAGGTCTCCCCTCTCACAAAGCGTAAGCCGAGCAAGCCTTATCTCACCGAGCGTTTCGAGCTCTTCATCCTCGGCACCGAGTACGGCAACGCCTACTCAGAGCTCAACGATCCGCTCGACCAGATGGAGCGCTTCAAGCACCAGCTCATGCTCCGCGAGTGCGGAGATGAGGAGGCCAACATGCTTGACGACGACTTCGTCACGGCGCTCGAATACGGCATGCCTCCCACGGGCGGCTGCGGTATCGGTATCGACCGCCTTGTCATGCTCCTCACCGGAAACGAATCAATTCGTGATGTAATACTGTTCCCGACAATGAAACCGTTAGGATCTGATTGATTTGAAGGAAAAAAGAAGGTTTGAAAATCCAATATACAAGCGAGTGATCTTGTTCTTCGTCGCAGCCGTAATCGTCATAAGCGCAATCACGCTCTATAACGACTACTTAAGCGTCAGGAACGAGGGAATTCAGTTTGATGAGGACAACCTTCGTATCCACAGCGACTACGACTATCGTCAGCGCGTCCTTGTCATCAGTTCCTCAGCCCCGACCCAGTTCCAGGGCGTCGAGGAAGCCAACGGCATCTACTCCGTACTGAGTAAGTCAAACATCGGCTACAGTATCGAGTACATGAACGACAATGAAATGGGCGATTTAGATACCCATAAAGATAATTTCTACGCAATAATAAAAGAACATGTAAATTACCACAAGGACTACGAGCAGCCCTTCTCTGCCATCATGGCAGGAGGAGACGCTGCTCTGCGTTTTTGTATGGATCACAAACAGGAGCTCTTTTCCAATGTCCCCATAGTCTTCTACGGCGTAAACGATATCGACTATGCCAAGGAATGCGTGAGCGACCCGAATGTCTGCGGAAATATAGAGAAGATATACCTGCGTGAAACCATCGATCTTGCCCGTGCCCTTCGGCCCAATGCCGATGAGATTATCATGATTCACGATCTCACGGATGAGGACCGCGCCGACTGGAGGATGCTGCAGAATCTTGCTCCGGAATATCCGAAGTATAAAATCTCGGACATAAACACCGGTCAGATGACAACTGAGGCCTTCTGCGAGACGATTGAGAATCTGAACGAAAAGGCAATCGTACTCTGCTCACACGCACAGAAAGACAGCGCCCACCACACGTTCAGCACGGTCAAGCGCTTCAAGATGATTGCGGAGCACTGCAATGTTCCCGTATTTACCTGTTATATGGAGGCCATAGGCAACGGAGCCACGGCCGGCGACGTCGTCTATGCGCGCGACTGCTCAATGGAGGCCGCCGAAACCGTGGTACAGGTACTGACAGGCGCAAAACCTGTCAGCACATTCTCCCTTCAGTCCAATCCCACGCACCGCACGGCGGCCGACAGGGAAATGATAAAGAAATTCCAGTTAAACTTCGGAGCCCTGCCGGAAGACACCACAATGGTCAACGACGCATCGCAGTATATGAGGGAGTACCAGGCGGTATTCATCTCATTCGGAATAATAGTCCTCGGACTTCTGGTTGTTCTCGGAGTACTCTTCTACGAATACAAAATTCTCGGAGTACACATCTCCCGTGAGAAGCAGGCGGAGGATGCGAGCAACGCGAAGAGTACCTTCCTCTTCAACCTCTCGCATGATATCCGTACACCCATGAATGCCATCATCGGCTTTACCGACCTCGCCCTCAAGAACACATCTGACAAGAAAAAGGTCGAGGAATATGTCGGTAAGGTCAAGGTCTCGGGCGAGTATATGCTCAACCTCTTAAACGATGTCCTGGAGATGGCGCGCATCGAGAGCGGAAAGCTCGAGATAGACGAGGCGCCGATGGACCTCTTCAACGAGCTCGACCATATCAAATCCCTCGTCGACGACTCCGCGGCAAAGAAAAATCTGACCCTCGACTTCAGGAACAAGAACATAGTAAACAACGTCATATACGGAGACGAGCTTCATCTGCGCCAGATAGCGATGAACCTCCTCTCCAACTCGCTGAAATATACAAAAGACGGCGGCACCATAACTTACATCCAGGAGGAACTCCCCTATGACAGGGAGGGCTTCGGCCTCTACCGTATAACCGTCGCAGACACCGGTATCGGCATGAGCAATGAGTTCATAGGCCATATCTTCGAGACCTTTGAACGCGAGCGCAATGCGACGACAGACGGCGTCCAGGGTACCGGCCTCGGTATGAGTATTGTAAAACGTCTCACCGACGCCATGGGCGGCGAGATCACGATAGACAGTGAACTCGGCAAAGGTACGACGGTAACCGTCACGACGCCGCTTCGCATTGCGAACCAGAGCACTGTCAAATACTCGGAAGAGGATGAGGAAGTATTCGACCTCAACGGCACGCATGCCCTTCTTGCCGAGGACAACGACTTGAACCGTGAGATAGCGGTTGAACTCCTTCAGGAGAACGGCATAGTCGTGGATGCGGTTGAGGACGGTTCCGAGGCAGTTGACAAAGTCATTGAAAAGGAACCCGGAACGTACGACTTCATCCTCATGGACATCCAGATGCCCTATATGGACGGTTACAAAGCCACTGAAACAATCAGAAGGCTCGAGGACAAGCAGCGCGCAAGCATACCTATCATCGCCCTGACTGCAAACGCCTTTTTGGAGGATAAGCAGAAAGCGGCCATAGCCGGTATGAATGCCCACGTCGCAAAGCCCATAGATATCAACGTTCTCTGTTCGGTAATCGGAAATGTCCTGCGATACAGGGACTACAGAATAGACAATATAGCTCTCTCCGAGTTCAAGGAAAAATATCACGACCTCGGTTGTCCGTGCGGATACTTCGTATACCGCGCAGAGGATGATGAAAACATCCTCTATGTGGACGATGCCACAATGACAATCTTCGGATGTGATACAAAGAGCGAGTTCATGGAACTTGTCGGCGGCTCCTTCAAGGGCATCGTCCACCCGGACGACCTCGATGCCATCGAAGATGAAATCGTAAGGCAGCAGAAAGCCTCAGACAAGGCCCTCGACTATATTGCCTACCGCATAATCAGAAGGGACGGCAAGGTCAGGGAAGCAGTCGACATAGGCTATAAGGTCTTCAACGGAGAAGAATGGCTCTTCTACGTATACATCGCAGATGTCACCGACCTTAAAGAAAAAGAATAAAGCAAAAACAAAAGAGCAGCTGATTACTCAGCTGCTCTTTTTATTATCGGTTATCTGCCGCTCTTATCTGTTTGCCGGAGCAAAATCCGGATAGAGATAATCGTCGAGGTTTACATGGATGAATGCGTCTGTGTCACATCCGTAGTCCGTGTAAGCGTTCTTGTGAACCTGTGACCAGGTTCCGTCGGGCTTGACGGTGATTACCATCGCGCCGCGCTGAAGGCCATAGCCCGCAATGCCCGCATATGCGGTGTTGTCGAGTGAATAGCCGTAACCGAGGGTTACGCCGCGGTACTCGACAACCGCGTTGTTAACGTGGTCATGGCCGAAGAAGCAAGCATCGATCGCGTCGATTCCGTCAGGACCTAAAATCTCGAAGAAGTTATCTACATCGTTCGGGTCCTTGTCAGTCTGACAGCAGCCGCCGTACCAGATGCGTCCGCCCATGTTCGGGTCAACGAGTTCATCCCAGACACCTTCAATATACTTTGTGTTCTCGGTATCCTGGAAATCGTTCTTCGCAAGTTCCCTGTAGGCTGTCTCAAACTCACCTATCGGAATATGGAAGAAGAAGAGAGATTTTGAATCGGGCTTGAGTGTCGCAAGTGTATCCTTAACCCACTCTGCCTGCTCATCGTGAATTACATCATATCTCCAGTTTATGGAAGAAGCGATTGAATTGTCGATGTAGTCGTTCGAGTCAATTACAAAGAGCGGCTTCGTAATATCGCCCTTTGTGTTCTTCAGAAGAATACACTGATTTGTGACGCCGTATCCGTCATAGTCACAGTTGAAGATACAGTAATTGTACTTCTCGTCCATATACATCTGACCGAGCTTCGCTCTGTTCGTGTAGTCAAATGCCTCAGTGTCATGGTTGCCGAAGGTAATCGTGTAGTAACACTGAAGTGACTCAAATATGAGAGCAACTTCCTGTGAAACCATCTTGTTGTTGAGTGTGCCGCCGCCGCGGAACATGACATCCGGCACAGCGAAAATGCTGTCACCGTTTAAGATGACAAGGTCCGGTTTCTCCTGTGAAATCATCGTTGCGACTTCATACACAGTCTTCTTGTCCTTCTTCAAGGTGGCGAGACCGCCGCCTATGTGAAGGTCATTGAGCTGCATAATCTTGATGTCCTTGTCGCTCGTGATGGTATAGAAAC
>JAFSPP010000061.1 GCA_017451425.1 Clostridia bacterium
AAACTTATTGATGAATACGTGCAATATTTCAACAATGAGCGTTATTCAACCAAGTGCAAAGGAAAATCCCCAGTTCAGTATCGAACCGAACTGGGGTATTAGGACCTTTTTTAGTGTCTACTTTTAGTTGACAACTTCAAGGAATCCCGGGCTTTTGTTATTTTGTCAGGTCTTTTATTACTTCGTTTGCGAGGAGGAGACCGCAGACGGAGGGGACGGTGGAGATTGAGGCCACGGTGTCGCTTCGCTGTTTCGGTTCCTCGGTTGAGTAGACGACTTTGAGGTGGTTGATGCCTCTGGCTTTGAGTTCCTTTCGCATGACGCGGGCGAGGGGACAGACAGAGGTCTTGGAGATGTCTGTGATCTCGAACTTTGTCGGGTCGAGTTTGTTGCCCGCGCCCATGGCGGAGATGACAGGTGTGCTTTCTCTGTGGGCCTTCTCGACTATTGCGAGTTTTGCGGTGACGGTGTCGACCGCGTCAACGATATAGTCGTACTGTGAAAAGTCAAATTGGTCTGCTGTGTCGGGGAGGAAGAAGAGCTCTTTTGCGTTGACTTTAATGTCGGGGTTTATGTCCTTGAGCCTTTCTTCCATTACGGCGACTTTAGGTTTACCCAGGGTCGAGTGAAGGGCAATTATCTGACGGTTGAGGTTGGTGATGTCTACATCGTCCTTGTCGACAATGGTGAGTTCGCCGACCCCGGAGCGGGCGAGTGCCTCGGTGACATAGCCGCCGACACCGCCTATGCCGAATACCGCGACATGGGCTTTTTTAAGCTTTTTTACTGCCTCTTCACCGATGAGGAGTTCTGTTCTTTCAAACTGGTTCATTTCCTGCCTCCTACCTTGAAATTGTATTTATTAATGTAGTAAAAGTCAATTATCTGTGTTAGAATGATTTATCAGTAAATCTTGAGGGCGGGAGGTGAAAGCTGTGCCGAGAGAGCTTACAAAATGTCAGCTGGTTGAGCGCTCAATCATCAAGAAATACAGGGAAGAGCTCTGGAATCCTTTTGTTGCTGCGGTAAAGAGGTATGAACTCATAAATGAGGGCGACAGGGTTGCCGTGTGTATTTCGGGCGGCAAGGACTCCATGCTCATGGCAAAGCTCATGCAGCAGCTTCACAGGAACTCCGAAGTCCCGTTTGATGTGGTCTTTATCTGTATGGACCCCGGTTACAACAAAGAGAACAGGGAGCAGATCGAGAAGAACGCAGCTTTGCTGGAGATACCGATTCAGTTTTTCGAAACGGATATCTTCGACTATGCAAACAAACAGGAGAAGAATCCTTGCTATATGTGCGCGCGAATGCGCAGAGGACATCTCTACTCAAAGGCACAGGCTTTAGGCTGCAACAAGATTGCCCTGGGACACCATTTCTCGGATGTCATTGAGACGACAGTCATGGCCATGTTTTACGGCGGACAGCTTCAGGCAATGCCGCCGAAACTGCGCTCGACAAACTTTCCCGGCATGGAACTCATCAGACCGCTGTACTGTGTACATGAGGATGATATTATTGCCTGGAAAAAGTACAATGACCTGACTTTTCTGGACTGCGCATGCAAGTTCACGGAAGATGCATCACGCGGGCATGTCGACTCAAAACGCAAGGAGATAAAGGAACTTATACGTTCACTGAAAGTGAACAATCCGAACATAGAGAACAGTATCTTTTCGAGCATACACAACTGCCAGCTCGACACGATGGTAAACTACAAATCAAAAGGCGTGGAGCACCTCTTCGCGCAGAGGTTCAATGAGGAGGAAACTTCAGATGACACAGAATAATTTAAGAGAGAGAATAGCTTCAAAAGAGATAATCCTGATGGACGGAGCCATGGGCTCGGAACTCATGAAGCATCCCGAGTATGCCGGCAATCATCCGTCTGAACTGAATATAAACAATCCGGAGATTGCGACGGCCATACACAGGGCATATGTCGAGGCCGGAGCGGAAATGATCATAACGAATACTTTCGATGTAAACCCCCGCAAGTATGATAACTACGCGGAGATAATCGCAGCGGCGGTCAAAGCCGCGCGCGCCGTGGAGGCGTCGTATGTCGGACTTGACATAGGCCCTCTGGGCGAACTGTTTTACCCGATGGGACGCCTGCGCGAAGACGAGGCTTTTGAGTGCTTTAAAGCCATCGCCTCGGAGGGCGTGAAGGCAGATGTCGATTTCTTTATGATTGAGACCATGACAGACGAGAACGAGGCGAAGGCGGCTCTTCGCGCAGTACGTGAAGTCTCTGATCTGCCTGTCATTTTGTCAGGTGCTTTCAACAAGAGGGGTTCCCTCTTTGTCACGGGAGGCAAGCCGGCGGTACTTGCGAAGATTGCCGAGGAGTTCGGTGCGGACGCAGTCGGCGCCAACTGTTCCTACGGCCCGGATCTTCTCCTCCCGATTATTGAGGAATATGCCGGCTGCACATCGCTTCCGATTGTCGCGAAGCCCAACGCCGGCATGCCCGACATGACATCAGGCAAGGCCGTCTATGATATCGGCCCTGAGGATTTTGCGGGTTATATGCAGAGGCTCGTCGAGGCCGGTGCAACGGTTATAGGCGGCTGCTGCGGCACCACTCCTGAGTATATTAATGCGTTGACGCATATAGAATAGAGGTAGAAAGTTGAAACAATATGATGTTACCGGCATGAGCTGTGCCGCGTGCCAGGCACGCGTTGAAAAGGCAGTTTCAGAAGTGCCGGGAGTCGACAGCGTAGCCGTGTCCCTGCTCACAAACTCCATGGGAGTGGAGGGCAGCGCGGACGACAAGGCGATAATAAATGCTGTCCTTGCAGCGGGCTACGGATGCTCTGTGAAGACCTCCGAAGAGTCGCTGCTCGAGGATAAGGAGACACCGCGACTGGTGAGAAGACTCATAGTCTCGGTGGTGCTCTCACTTGTCCTCATGTACTTCTCGATGGGCCATATGATTGGCCTTCCTGTGCCCTTTGATCATACGGTGAACGCCTGGGTACAGGCTGTTCTCGCCCTTGCGGTGATGATTATAAACCGCAAATTCTTTGTCAGCGGTTTCAAAGGGGCGGTACACGGAGCACCGAATATGGATACGCTCGTGGCCTTAGGCTCGGGCACATCCTTCCTGTACAGTATGTACCTGCTGCTCACAGGTGAGCATATGCACATGTTCTTCGACTCGGCGGCCATGATACTCGCACTTATCACCGTGGGTAAGACGCTTGAGGCGAAGTCCAAGGGCAGGACGACGGACGCCCTGAAGTCTCTTATGAGACTTGCGCCGAAGACGGCAACCGTCATAAGAGACGGTGCTGAGACCGTCGTCCCCGTTGAAGATCTCCGTGTCGGAGACGAGTTCGTTGTCCGACCCGGTGAGACAATCCCCACAGACGGAAAGATTGTCGAAGGTACGACATCCGTCAACGAATCGGCCCTAACCGGCGAGAGTATCCCCGTTGACAAACAAATCGGTGACACCGTAAGCGCCGCAACCATAAACAAGCAGGGCTTCATACGCTGTGAGGCCACCCGTGTCGGAAAGGATACGACTTTTTCACAGATAATAGAGCTCATGTCCGAGGCGGCGGCAACCAAGGCGCCCATAGCGAAGACTGCAGACAAGGTGGCCGGCATCTTTGTACCGGCGGTAATAGTCATAGCGATTCTCACCATGGGAATCTGGCTTGTGTTGGGCAAGGGAATAACATATGCTGTAATCCGCGGTGTATCCGTTCTTGTAATAAGCTGTCCGTGTGCTCTCGGTCTCGCCACACCTGTCGCCATTATGGTCGGCAGCGGCGTCGGAGCGAGAAACGGCATTCTTTTCAAGACGGCCGTATCTCTGGAAGAGGTCGGAAAAGCCTCCGTTGCAGTGCTTGACAAGACAGGCACTATAACCGAAGGAAAGCCCGTAGTTACTGATATTGTGCCGTATAAAGTGACGCGTGACCAGCTCCTTTTATATGCGGCTTCAATAGAGAATTTAAGTTCGCATCCGCTTGCTGAAGCAGTCGTTTCCGCGGCCAAGGCCGACAATGTAAAGCCAATTGCCTTTACAGACTTTGAAGAGATGCCCGGAAAAGGTCTTTCTGCGAAACTTTTAAGCATGAACAAGAAGCAGCACTTCTATGCCGGAAACCAAGCATTTATAGGCTCTGTGGCAACCATACCGGAGGAGATGAATGCCTTCTGTATGAAGTTTGCCTATGAGGGAAAGACCCCGCTTTTGTTTGCGATGGGCAAGGAAGTGCTCGGTGTAATCGCCGTGGCGGATAAAATCAAATCCGACAGCAAAAAGGCGATAGATGAACTTCATGAACTCGGTCTTAAAGTCGTGATGCTGACCGGCGACAACGAGCGCACGGCGCAGGCGGTCGCCGGGGAATGCGGCGTCGACGAGGTCGAGGCCGGCATACTGCCGGACGGCAAGGCCGCTGTCATCAGCCGTCTTAAAGAGCAGGGCAAGGTGCTCATGGTCGGAGACGGCATAAATGACGCACCTGCGCTTGCAACGGCTGACATGGGCATTGCCGTGGGAGCCGGCACGGACGTCGCAATCGACGCCGCCGATGTCGTTTTAATGAATTCGTCTCTCTCCGACGTGCCTGCGGCCATACGCCTCTCACGCCGGACACTGAAGGGTATTCATCAGAACCTCTTCTGGGCGTTCTTCTACAATGCCATTCTTATTCCCGTCGCGGCGACGAGCTCGGTGAGCCCGATGATATGCGCCGCCGCAATGAGCCTTTCGAGCTTCTTCGTAGTTACGAATGCGCTCAGAATAAATCTGTTCAAAATAAAACCTGAAGATAAATCTTCGAAAGGAGCAAGGAAAACCATGACAAAGACAGTAAGGATTGAAGGCATGATGTGCCCTCACTGTGAGATGAATGTAAAGCAGGCACTTGAGGCATTTGCCGAAGTTGACTGCGCAGAGGTATCACACAAGGAAGGCACTGCCGTCTTAACTCTCAATGCCGATCTCGACGATGCAAAAATCAAAGAGGCAGTCGAGGCCAAGGGCTACAAAGTAGTCTGATTTCGGAGAAGAATATGGTTGAGAAGAAAAACTCAAGTGTTATACAGGCGATAAAATTTGCTCTGTTTTCCGCCTCTGCGGGACTTATTCAGGCAGGTACTTTTACATTGCTGAATGAGGTTGTAATAAAACTTTCGTTCTTTCAGAACCTGATGGCTGAACACCCCGGATTTGCCAGGGTGATGGAGAACGAATACGGACCGATGTACCTGACGGCACTCACACTGTCGGTGCTCTGGAACTTTACTTTCAACCGTAAGTTCACATTTAAATCGGCCTCCAATGTCCCGATAGCAATGCTCAAGGTTCTGGCCTTTTATGCCGTATTTACGCCGATTTCCACTATACTCGGAAATCATTTCACGGCGGTCGGAGTGAATGAGTATATTGTTCTCGGAACCACAATGGCATGCAATCTGATTACCGAATTTCTCTATGATAAATTCGTCGTTTTCAGGGATGCTCTGGACAAATAACTCTTTAGTATATGTCCTATATTTGTTATTGATACTATACAAATTGAAAAGCGCAAAATTGACAGCCCGTATAATAGACGGGCTGTCTTTTTTGTTATAAAATTAACTTATAAGTTTATGGGTAAAATTCAAAATAGAAGGGAGATGTTTGTCTTAATGTCCAGATACGACGGATACATGGGCAAGGTTCTTTTCATAGACCTTACCGCTAAGACATTCAGTGAGTTTCCCTGGTCTGATGAGGACAGGAAGAGAACAATCGGCGGCAAGATTATGGCCGGCGACATTCTCTACCACCACATCCGCCCGGGAATGACTGCTTGGGACGAAGACAACTGGCTCGTCATCACGACCGGACCTCTGACGGGCTGTGGCGTTCCGAGTTCATCGCGTTTCAACATTTCGACAATCTCACCGCTCACGGGAGTACTCACTTCCTCAAACAGCGGCGGCGACTTCGGTATGATGCTGAAACGCTGCGGTTATGATGGTTGCATCATAACCGGCAAAGCCAAGTCACCCACAAGAATCCACATCACTGAGGATAATGTGGAATTCCTTGATGCGGAAGAACTTTGGGGACTTGCAGTTACCGAGACGCAGGAAAAACTACCCAAGGGCACTGCAAACCTGGTTATCGGACCTGCAGGTGAGAACAAGGTTCTCTATTCTGCAGTATTGTCAGGAGAACGTGCAAACGGCCGTGGTGGTGTCGGAGCGGTTTTCGGTGACAAGATGATTAAGGCCATAACGGCCAAGGGCTTCAAGCATCCTACCGTCTACAACAAGGAAGGCCTTATAAGACTTTCCCGCATATGGACGAGAAGAATGCGCAATCACGCCCTCTCGGGCCGTCAGCTTCCGGTACTCGGTACAGCCGGACTTGTATCGCCGATGGAAGCGCGTGGTATTCTTGCCACAAAGAACTTCAATGCGGGCCATTTTGAGGACTTCGACATGGTCTCAGGTGAGACTCTTTCCGAGACGAAACTTACCAGAAACAGCGGATGCACATCCTGCGTAATGCAGTGTACCCGCCGCTGTATGGTGGACGGTAAGGAAGTAAAAGGACCTGAGCTTGAGATTCTCGGTCTCATGGGTCCCAACATTTTAAACAACGATCTCCAGAATATCATCGACTGGAACTACTGGATTGATGAGATGGGTATGGACACTATCTCCACGGCCGGTACGATTGCCTTTGCGATGGAACTCAAGGAGAAAGGTCTCTGGGACGGCGGTCTTGAATTCGGTAAGACCGACAACATAACCCAGATAATAAAAGACATTGCCCACAGAGAAGGTGTCGGTGATGTACTTGCCGAGGGCTCGAAGCGTATGGCTGATCAGTTCGGCGGCATGGAATTCGCCATCCAGTCAAAGGGCATGGAACTCTCGGCCTATGAGCCTCGCCGTGCGGTAGGTCAGGGCCTCGGCTACGCCACATCAAACCGCGGCGGCTGCCACCTGAACGCAGGTTATCTTGTCTTCGTTGAAGGCCTCGGCCTCGACATCGACAACCTTACTCCGAACGGAAAAGGCGCTCTCTGCGTAATGTTCCAGAACCTCATGGAAGCCATTTCCGCTGCAGGTGTATGTCTGTTTACATCTTATCCGGTATTCCCGAGCTATGTGTTTGATCATCCCAATGCGCCTATCACAAAGGCCGTAACATGGGTTCTGCCGCATCTGGGACCGGTTATCAAACTCATCAACCTGTACAGCTATGTACTTCAGCTTTATATTCCGCTCATCCCTCATACCAAGGCTATAGAACTTGCCACCGGTATGACCATGAAACTCGGTTCCTTCCTCACCGCGGGTGACCGCGGCTGGAACACGGAGCGTGTCGCAAACATGATTCTCGGACAGAAGCCGGGCGCTGACAAGCTTCCGAAGAGGCTGACCGATGTTCCTCAGGATCCCAACGATCCGAGAACCAAGGTTCCTCTCGACACAATGCTTAAGGCATTCTATGCAAACCGTCAGTGGGACAACGGTGCTCCCACGGCAAAGGCCCTTAAGAGACTCAAGATAGACATTCCTTCAAGAGATGTCTATCCGTATGCTTGATGGGAGGTTTGAATCATGATTAAGATTAAGACTTTCGGCGTTATCAGACTCGGTTCAGGCATCAAGGAGTTCGATGCTGAATCTTCACAGGTAAGGACTGTTGAGGATTGTTTCAATGCCCTCAACATAAAGAGTGCTCCCGATGCCGACAAATTCTCATTTGCCGAGGCACAGGTTTTCGTAAACCACACACGTACGACAAAGAAAAACTTTGCGATAAAAGACGGCGATGAGGTCTGGCTCATGTCACCTGCATCGGGCGGTTAAAGGAGGCGCAATTTATGGCATATCAGATTGATAAATTTGATTGTGTGGGTTGTTGCGCTTGCATTTTTGCATGCCCCTTTGACGTACCCACTGAGATAAAGGAAGAGCACAAGGTTGTAATTCCGGAGGACAAGTGCGTAGGCTGCGGACAGTGTGAAGATATCTGCCCGGTTGCGGCGATTCATCCGGCTCCCGGCCAGAGAAAGATCCGCAAAGTCACCATACTTGAGGAGAACTGTATCGGCTGTACGGCGTGCGCGAGGAACTGCCCCGCAAACGCCATAAACGGAACGGTCAAGAATCCTCATGTGATTGACCAGAGGAAGTGCATTCAGTGCGGTTACTGCGGCACAAAGTGCAAGAAGGACGCCATAGTAATCGAATATCTCGCTTAAGCGAAATCAAAAGCCCCGCTCGGCTGAGCGGGGCTTGTTTTATGCTGTTTTCTTTTTTCTGCAGAAGATGAGGTATGAAATACCGACACCTAAGAGTCCTGTTATGAGTCCGCAGATCATGCCGGCGATGACATCGCTCGGGTAATGTACACAGCGGATGATTCTCGAGACGGCGACAATGATCGGAATGATCATAAAGAACCATGCCCATTTGTGCCCGTCGATTCTGAGCATTCCGGTCAGGGCGGTGAACATCTCAAAGTTTGTTGAGGTGTGGCCCGAGGGGAATGAAGGGTCGGATTCGAGGTGAGCGCCGGCGGCAGTCCAGTAGGTGTTGAAGACATCCCAGAACGGTGTGTCTTTCAGGGTGATGTAGGGCCGCGCTCTGTCGATTGCAGGTTTGATACCGTAGTTTACAAGAAGTGTGCCTGCCGCAAAAGCGATGAACAGGGCCACACCGTACTTCCTGGTCTTCTTCGGTATGATAAGGATGAGGGACAAAACACCGTAGATGATGTATGCGCGCATGTTGCCCATCTGCTGGCAGACATCGGCGATAAAGATTGTTGCCGGATTCTGCAGGTGCCAGATGACATTGTAGAGGGCAGTGTCAA
Source organism: Clostridia bacterium (assembly GCA_017451425.1). GTDB lineage: Bacteria > Bacillota > Clostridia > Oscillospirales > Acutalibacteraceae > UBA1227. The sequence goes on from JAFSPP010000061.1 coordinate 8,855, forward strand.
AGCCGTAAAACAGGCTGTCCAAAGTTGCTCCCATATAGAGAAACCTCCTTTTTTCTTACAAGGCAATTATACTGTTATTGAAGGTCTTTTGCAATTGTTGTATAATTGAACGGTAGTTTTAAGGGAGGTAATTATTATGAGTTACAAAAATCAGTATCCCTATATTTTTGTTCACGGAATGCTCGGCTGGGGAGAGGAGAACAAGTTCTACAAATTCCCTTACTGGGGCATGATTGCGGGCAATCAGATGAAGCAGCTCCGCGCCGAGGGTATCGAGGCATATGCGCCGCAGGTAGGCCCTTTAGGCTCCGCCTGGGACCGCGCGTGCGAGCTCTATGCGCAGCTGACCGGCACGCGCGTCGACTACGGCGCCGCCCACTCAAAGGCCAAGGGTCATGACCGCTACGGCATGACATTCACAAAGCCCGTTGTGGAAGGCTGGGGCTCCGACAGGAAGATTCATCTCATCGGTCACTCCTTCGGCGGCGCGACCATCCGCATGCTCGCCGAACTTCTGACGAACGGCTCGGAAGCGGAGCGTCAGGCCACACCGAAGGACGAACTCTCACCCCTCTTCGAGGGCGGCCACGGTGACTGGATAAAGTCCATCACTACGGTTTCCGCGCCTCATGACGGCACGACATTCACACACACTTATCCGAGACTCATGGTAGGTCTTACATACTTCCTTCTCGCCTTTGCGGGACTGGTCGGCCATACCGGCACAGGTCATGTGTATGACTTCAAACTCAGCCAGTGGGGACTTACCCAGGTGCCGGATGAACTGCGTGACCATAAGAAGATTTTCCAGCCTCGTGTTATGAGAAAAATCGTAAAATCGAAGGACTACATCTTCGCGGATCTTCGCATTGACAACGCGATGGACCTCAACAGAAACATCCACACTTCAAAGGACATCTATTACTTCTCAATCTCCGGCAACGGAACAAAGCCTGCAGGCAACGGAACCTACAAGCGCGCTCCGATAATGTTCATAGCCCTCGCTCCGTTTGCGAGAGGAATGGGCAAGTTCCCGATAAACCAGAATATAAACGGCGCTGAGATAACTGAGGAGTGGAGAAAGAACGACGGTCTCGTCTCACTCGAGTCCGGCCGCTATCCTCACCTTGAGCCTCACTGCATGTTCGAGGATGTGAAGGACAAGAGAATCGAGAAGGGTATCTGGCATGTTCTTCCCGATGCGACAGGCGACCACGGCACGGTAATCGGCGGTTCGCTCTCCTTCATCGGACCGGGCAAACCTGACAACTACCGCAACGCCTACAGATACTGGATCAATTTCCTTGAGAACCTTCCCGACTGATCCGGGTAATGTCTGAGGACACTCAGACAGAGACTCAGACAGGGACTCAGACAGGGACTCAGACAGCGACTTAAACAGAGGTTTAAACAGACACTCAGACAGGCTCTCAAACTGAGCCTGAAACAGGCTCTGTGGGCCATTTGAAAATCAACTTCTTACAACCTGTAAGGAGTTGATTTTTTGTTTTTTCAGCTTTTTTCGGGCGTCCGGCAAAAGCGACGTAGGTATGGGATTGTTCAGGATATCATCCGCTTTCAGTGTCGTCAGAATTAACAAAAAAGCATTGCCTGTTTTTAACTTCTTACAACCTGTAAGAAGTTGGTTTTTCGGGGCGCACCGTTTGGGTGAATCGGTGTTTTATCTGTTGTAAGTTTTAAGCAATTATGGTAAAATATATTCTCATTACGCATTCTTACTATTTATTTTTAATTATATATTTGCGTTAAAAGATTACACAATTATGTTGAAAGATTATACAATCGGGCTGAATGATTGTGCTGAAAGCAGATGCGAGTGCATGCGATGGGAGGGGTTTTGTGGCAACGTCTGTGGTGCCGGATATTGAACTGCAGAAGCAGTTCGATTACTGCTTAAAAGTTAAGACGTTGCTGGCTGAAAGGCTTCCCGGACGCGCCCCGCTGGCCTTTACCCATACCTACGGATGTCAGGGAAATGTTGCGGAGGGCGAGCGAATAGACGGCATGCTGGCGCAGATGGGTTATGAGTTCTGTGATGACGCCTCAAAGGCGGATTTTATTCTCTTTAACACCTGTGCCGTAAGAGAACATGCGGAGGAGAGGGTGTTCAGTAACCTCGGAAGACTTAAAGTTTTCAAGGAGACGAATCCGAACCTTATTATTGCCGTCTGCGGCTGTATGGTGCAGCAGGAGCACATAAAGAAGAAACTGAAAAGCAGTTTTCCTTATGTCGATCTTGTCTTCGGCACTCATGCCATACACACTTTCCCTGAGTCTTTGTACAACTGTATTCTGAAACAGGAGCGGGTTTTTGAAGTGCCTGACTCGGATGGTGTTGTTTTTGAAGGCGTGCCTTCGAAGCACTCAAACGGCATAAAGGCCTTTCTGCCAATCTCATACGGCTGCAACAATTTCTGCACCTACTGCGTGGTGCCCCTGGTAAAGGGCAGGGAGCGCAGCAGGAAGTATGAGGACATAATGGCGGACGCGAGACAGCTTGTGGCTGACGGCTACAAGGAGATAATGCTGATAGGACAGAATGTCAACTCATACGGGAACGACTTCGGTGAGACGAATCTCTTTGCGAAACTTCTGCGGGAGATAAATGACATACCGGGTGACTTCATCATCCGTTTCATGACCTCTCATCCGAAGGACTGCTCGTTTGAACTCATCGATACGATGGCGGAGTGTTCAAAGGTTGAGCATCACATTCATCTCCCGTTCCAGTCGGGCAACGACCGGGTACTCCGTGAGATGAACAGGCACTACGACAGGAAGCGCTACACTGAGGTCGCGAAATATGCCAAGGAGAGAATTCCCGACATCGCAATCACTTCAGATGTCATAGTGGGCTTCCCGGGTGAGACGCACGAGGACTTCCTTGACACTGTCTCTCTCATCAGGGAGATTGAATTTTCTTCGCTTTACATTTTCATCTTCTCGCCGCGCGTCGGAACGAAGGCGGCCTCAATGCCGGACCCGGTTCCCGCGGAGGAGAAGTCGGCATGGTTCAAAGAACTGTCAGACGCGCAGGAGGAGGTCGCGGCAGCGCGTTCTCTCGCCATGAAGGGCAAGGTCTACCGCGCCCTCGTCGAAGGCAGGAACAAGGCCGGCCGTCTCTGCGGACGGACTTCGCAGAACATAATGATTGAATTTGATGGTCCCGATGACCTCATCGGAACTTTTCAGAATATAAAAGTAACTGAACCACTCACGTGGATATTGAAAGGAGAACTTCAGTAATGGACGTAATTGAACTCACCAGACAGCTCGGTGCTGCCGTACAGGCTGACGAGAAGTATCAGAAGTTTGCAGCGGCAAAGGAAGCTGCCGACAATGACACTACCGTACAGGCTCAGCTTGCCGAAATTGAGAAAATCCGCACAGAGTATCAGGAAGCCGCTATGGCAGAGCATCCTGATGAAGCACGTCTTTCCAAACTCGACCAGGAATTCCAGATGGCTTATGCCGGTTTCATGGGTTCCGATGTCATGGAGAAGTATGAGACAGCACGCGCTGAACTCGATGCTCTCATGAACTATATCATGCAAATCCTTTACCTCTGTGTAAACGGTGAAGATCCCGCAACATGTGAGCCGCATGAGGATGACTGCGGCGGTGACTGCGGACACTGCGCAGGCTGCTAAGTACTGTTCTGTTCCCCTCATCCGTCTGACTTTGTCAGACACCTTCTCCCGAGGGGAGAAGGCTTGAGGAGTTTTAAGAAAAATTGTAGATGGGAGGCGGTAAAATGGGTGAGTACACGCCGATGATGCAGCAGTACCTGCAGACAAAGGAACAATACAAAAACGAAATACTGTTTTATCGTCTCGGTGACTTCTATGAGATGTTCTTTGACGACGCCGTCACGGCGTCGAGGGAACTCGACCTTGTTCTCACCGGCAAGGACTGCGGCAAGGAGGAGCGCGCGCCGATGTGCGGCGTGCCTTTCCATGCTGCGGATTCGTATATTGCGAGACTTGTGGCCAAGGGCTACAAGGTGGCAATATGTGAGCAGCTTGAAGACCCGGCACAGGCGAAGGGCATCGTAAAGCGCGGTGTAATCCGTATCGTCACACCGGGTACGGTCATCGAGTCATCCATGCTCGATGAGTCAAGAAACAACTATCTCTGTTCCGCCTGCCTGGGCGGACATGAGGTCGGCCTCGCATTTGTCGATATCTCGACAGGCGCCGTCTTCGTGACAGCCGTCACGGCTGATTTCGGCGGCGTCGAGGTCTTAAATGAGCTCGGCCGTTTCTCTCCCTCGGAGGTTATGGTAAACGAGTCCGCGGCAGGCGTCGCGGGCCTTCTCGAATACGAGAAGCGTGTCGAGAATGTTAAAATTCAATTTGTTCCCGACGAGAAGTATGCCTTTCCGGCAGCGGAGGAACTTATAACAAAGCACTTCTCAAAGTCCCTTGATGAGATGGGACTTACATCGCAGGTCTCCGTTTCCGCGCTCGGTGCGGCGCTGGCTTATCTCTCGGAGATGCAGAAGGCGGAACTGAGCAATATACGTGCCGTCAACTGCTACTCGGACGAGAAGTATATGCGTCTCGACTTTGCGGCGCGCAGGAACCTCGAACTTGTCGAGACCATGAGAAACCGCGAGAAACGCGGCTCCCTTCTCTGGGTGCTCGACCGGACAAAGACCGCCATGGGCAAGCGTCTGCTCCGCTCATATACAGAGCAGCCTCTGGTATCGCCTGCGGGCATTATCAGAAGACAGAACGCCGTTGCATGGCTCATAGAAAACATTGAGGTCCGCGATGAAATCGCAGGACTTTTAACAGATGTCCGTGATATGGAGCGTCTCATGACGCGCATAACCTACGGCACTGCCAACGCGCGTGAACTGCGCTCCCTTTATGAAACTGTCTCTCTTCTGGCGCCGATCAAGGAACTCTTAAAACCGGCTTCGACGGAGCTTCTCTCACAGACGGAGCGGGATATTGA
>JAFSPP010000006.1 GCA_017451425.1 Clostridia bacterium
AAACTTATTGATGAATACGTGCAATATTTCAACAATGAGCGTTATTCAACCAAGTGCAAAGGAAAATCCCCAGTTCAGTATCGAACCGAACTGGGGTATTAGGACCTTTTTTAGTGTCTACTTTTAGTTGACAACTTCAAGATGCACGGCTTTTTTTATTTGCTTTATGAGTGGTCGTGGATGTACTTTACGAGGTCTACGACCTTGCTGGAATAACCCCACTCGTTGTCGTACCAGGCGAGGAGTTTGACGAAGTGGTCGTTGAGCATGATGCCCTCTTTTGCGTCGAAGATACAGGTCTCCTTGTGGCCGCGAAGGTCTGAGGAGACAACCTCCTCGTCGAGGTAGTCGATGATGCCCTTGAACTCGCCTTCGGAAGCCTCTTTCATGACCTTGCAGATCTCCTCGTATGTGGTCGGAGTGTCGAGGAGGACAGTGAGGTCGACGATGGATACATCGTTTACCGGTACACGGAATGACATACCCGTAAGTTTGCCCTTGAGCTCCGGAATTACGAGGCCGCAGGCCTTGGCCGCGCCTGTTGTCGAGGGGATGATATTGTTTATGAGGGAACGGCCGGTTCTCCAGTCGCGGCCCGCTCTTGCGTCAACCGGTTTCTGCTTGGAAGTCGCAGAGTGGATGGTTGACATGAGGCCCTCTTTTATGCCGAATTTGTCATTCAAAACCTTTGCCATAGGGGCAAGGCAGTTCGTCGTACAGGACGCATTTGAGACCACGTCGAATGACGGGTCATAGGTCTCGTTGTTGACACCCATGACGAAGGTCGGCATGTCGTCTTTCGCGGGCGCCGTCAGAACGACCTTTTTGGCGCCGCCCTTAAGGTGCTGACCCGCGGTCTCCGTCGTGAGGAACGCGCCCGTGGATTCGATGATATACTCCGCGCCGCAGTCACTCCAGGGGATTTCAGCGAGATCGCTGAAACTGTAAACCGTAATCTTCTTTCCGTTGACGAGGAGACCTCCGTCAACCGCTTCTATTGTGCCGGGGAAGTTGCCGAAAATACTGTCGTACTTTACGAGGTAGACCATATAGTCAAGATCGGCGTTTCTGAGGTTGATTCCGCAAATTTCAAACTCGTCAGCGCGCTCGCAGAGAATTCTGAAAACAACTCTGCCTATACGGCCGAAACCGTTAATGCCTACTTTAATCAAGTCGCATCGCTCCCTTTCTTTTTACGGCTTGATTATAACCCCTTTATGAGAGCAATTCCATAATAGTTTGAAAGTTATCAAAGACTGTTAATTTAAAGTCAAAAATACGAAGGCCCGCCTGTCGGCGGGCCTTCTTTATGGGGGAGACGGAGGAGACGACTTAAACGTCGGTGAAGTTGGCTGTTTTCTGGACATTCTTCATGTCCTGTGCGGCTTTCAGGTTGAGCACGGTCGTCACAATCGTTGTGAGGAAGTATCCGATGTCATCTACCTGGAGACCGGTCATTATGTCTACGGGGCTTACGAAAAGCAGTGCGCTTATGACGGCGAGAATGCCGAAGAGGTTTTTCTTTGTCTTGAAATCGTTGTTCATATTGTTATTCATGAGTTTTATCTCCTTTTAATTTCGATTTATCCTTGAGAGCCAGCTTTCTGCTGTACTCGATCTGTCGGTTCATTTTGTCTAACATTTTTATTGTATCAATTCTCTTTTGTGCATCCATACATTGCCTGACGCTTCCTCCTTTCCCTTTGCAACTACAGTGTAACCCCGTTTTCGGGAAAAATAACGGCCTGTGTCGGCGGAATATTATTTCTTATTCCGTTTGAAATGGGGGAATAAGTGCTGTATAATGTAGTTATTATTTATCGCGCGCGTGCGGAGGTGAAACAATGGGTAAACGTTCCGTAAAAGAGGATAAGACGATTTATCAGGAGACACGTGAGGAGTGCGGCCTGTCGCGGGCAGCGGCAGCGGAACTGCTCGAGTGTATCTCCGAGAGCCGCATTGAAAAGATTGAGCTCTCCGGTTCGCTGCCGCATCCGGACGAGGTTCTCGTGATGGCGAAGAAGTACAAGAAGCCGTCACTCTGCAACTACTATTGTTCGCGCGAGTGTCCCATAGGACAGGAATATGTGCCCGCTGTGGAGGTGACAGACCTCCCGACGGTGACGCTTGAGATACTTCGTCTTCTCGGCAGGCTTGACGCCGAGAAGGAACGTCTCATAGAAATAAGCGTCGACGGCACGATAAGTGAAGATGAACGAGCCGATTTTGAAAAGATAAAGGATGAACTCGACAAGATGTCCCTTGCCGTTGATTCACTGAAAGCATGGTTTGACGAAAAGATCGGCGAATGACGGAGGTAAGAAACTTGAAGGCGAGAATCTTAAACAATCTGAAGGTGTTTGCAAAGCTCCTCATTGACATATTCAGAGAAGTTTCAATGGCCAACTGGCGCTTTATTGAGATGTATGCCCATGCGAGAGCACAGGGCAAGCGCTTTGACTGGTCAAAACTCCTGCCCCCGCAACCTTCATACTACAAGATAGGAATAGACATGAATCTCCTGCAGTTTTTAATGGACTGGGCGGGAAATAATGACGATTGAGGAAGAATATGCCGGAAATAAAACATGCCGATGAGGCACAGGTAAAAAAGATAAAGAAGCGCAATACTCTGATTGCCGTTGCGGCGGCAGTGATTGTCATTGCCGTCCTGGCGACTGTCGTGACCGTCAAGGCTGTCGCGAAGAAGAAGGCGGCAGCGGCTGCGAAGACTACCAAGGCGCCGGTCACGACCGAGGCGACCACTGAGCCGACAACCGAGGCTGAGACCGAGGAGTCCACGACTGAGGAGACCACGACGGCGACACCGACCACGACTGCCGCGCCCGCCACAACCACGGCGGCGCCCGCAGCGAATACGGCGTCCGTTGATTCCTCAGGTAAGGTTACCTTCGTCACGAGCGCGGACTACGCCGCGAGCCACCGCTACTGTGTGGGTGTAAACCGCCAGATGCACACGGTGACCGTCTACGGCAAGGATGACAGCAACAACTACACGAAACCCGTCATTGCTTTTGCCTGCTCCTGCGGCAAGCCCGGACATGAGACCCCTGCGGGTACATTCTTTGCCGGAGCGAACACCAGAACGGACTGGAAATACACCTGGCTTACCATGGTGGACAGTTCATACGGCCAGTACACCACGCAGATTACCGGAGCCATCTGGTTCCACTCCGTGTGCTACACGCAAAACGGCAACAAGGGCACACTTGAGTACGAAGAGTACAACAAGCTCGGAGGACCTGCATCGCTCGGCTGCGTAAGGCTCTGTGTACGCGATGCAAAATGGGTCTACGAGAATGTTTCCGACAGAGGAACATTAGTCTTTATCTACGACAGTTCGGTTCCTGGACCGCTCGGCAAACCCGAGGCTCCGAGAGTTGACGTGAACAGTCCGAACAGGGGCTGGGATCCGACCGATCCGGACCCCGCAAACCCGTGGAAAACGAGTTAAGAGTATTTTAAGATTCAAGGTTATTATCTGTTTTTTAGGAGGCCAAAATGAGCATAGGAAAGATACTGGTAGTGGACGATGATCCCAATATCTGTGAACTGCTTCGGCTGTATATGGAAAAGGACGGCTATACCGTCGCCATAGCGAATGACGGCGAGACCGCCGTGAAGGTCTTTGACGAGACGAAGCCGGACATAGTCCTGCTCGATATCATGCTGCCAAGAATGGACGGCTGGCAGGTCTGTCGTGAGATAAGAAAGACATCCGACACTCCGATAATAATGGTTACGGCAAAGGGCGAGACCTTTGACAAGGTGCTGGGACTTGAACTCGGCGCTGACGACTATGTCGTAAAGCCCTTTGACACCAAAGAAATAATGGCCCGTATAAAGGCCGTGCTCCGCCGCACCGCAACGGTTGTGGAGGAGACAGTGAAACAGGTCGATTACGAGGACCTCTCCATCAATCTCACAAACTACGAGATGAAGGTAAAGGGCGAGGTGATAAGCACACCTCCGAAAGAGCTTGAGCTTATCTATCATCTCGCGTCAAACCCGAACCGCGTATTTACGCGCGACCAGCTCCTCGATGAGGTCTGGGGATTTGATTACTACGGTGACTCGAGAACGGTTGACGTACATGTAAAACGTCTGCGCGAGAAACTCGAGAACATCTCCGACAAGTGGGCCCTGAAGACAGTCTGGGGCGTAGGATACAAATTTGAAACGAAGGACTAGTTGATATGTCTCAGGAAAAGGCAAAGAAGTCGAGACGCAGCACCCTGTTTTTCAAGTACTTCATGGTCACGTTCTCAATTCTCCTGGTTTCAACTCTGGCCTTCGGTGTCGTCTCCACCATCTTTATGATGAACTACTGGAATTCCAGCAATATGGAGATGCTCAGGAGAAATGTAGACTCACTTGTTGCGGATATACAGGTGATGGATCAGAAGGGTGACTTCTCGAGAACAAGCGGCGAGGCAAATGTCACGCTGTTCATTGACTTTCATACTACCTCGGATGCTACGGGAGCGGACTTTTTCATGACCGACCTCTCGGGCAATGTAATCGTCTGCCGCGACCTCATAACGGATGAACTCCAGGTGCTCCACAACACCGCGAAGTTCTGTACGCGTCACGGCGGCACGAGGATAAGTGAGGAAATACTGAAAAAGACCACGGACAAGGGTTACAACAGCACACAGAACTTCACGGGCCTTCGGGAGGACATGAGCCTTCTGGTCGGCAAACAGGTGCTTGATGCTGACGGTAATCCTCTGGGTTATGTCTTCGGCACACTGCCGATTTTCGAGAACCTGAATCTGTACGTCAGGAACCTTCTGAGACTCTTTGCGGGAGCCGCGGTGGTATCGCTGGTATTTGCGATAATCCTGGTTTACATCTTCAGTGACAAGATGACACAGCCTCTCCGTGAGATGTCTAAAATTACGAAACTCTATGCGCGCGGTGATTTTCAGCAGCGCATTCCCATAAAAGGAAACGATGAGCTCTCAGACCTCTGTGAGAAACTGAACTCAATGGCGGACTCACTCGAGGTGCTCGACAAGTCGAGGAGCTCGTTCGTCGCGAACGTGTCACATGAACTTAAGACGCCGATGACATCCATAGGCGGCTTCATTGACGGAATTCTCGACGGCACCATACCGCAGAGTGAGGAGAAAAAGTATCTGAGAATAGTGAGCGACGAGGTCAAACGTCTCTCATCGCTTGTTCAGACCATGCTCACGCTCTCGAAAATCGAGGCGGGCGAGGAAAAACTGAACCCCGGAGAGACCGAACTGAAGGAACTCCTGTTCAATGCATTGCTGGGCTTTGAAAAGCCCATAGAGGACGCAGGTATAGAGATTCTCGGCTTCGAGGACATGAAGGAATGCACCGTCTTCGCTGACGAGAAGATGCTTTACCAGGTCATCTACAACCTCTATGACAATGCCGTCAAGTTTACGAACGAGGGCGGAAAGATTTATGTTGAACTGCTCGATGAGGCCGACAAGGCCACCATCACCGTGGCAAACACCGGTGAGGGTATAAAGGATCAGGAACTCCTGCATATTTTCGAGCGTTTCTACAAAGTCGACCAGTCACGCAGTGAATATGTCAAGGGAGTAGGCCTCGGCCTCAACCTTGCTAAGAATATTGTGGAGCTCCACGGCGGAGAAATCTCTGCGGTTTCAAAACCGGGAGTGCTTACGAGCTTCAGTTTCTGGATTCCGAAAACAAATAATACGGGAAGTGATAATCGTGGAAGAAACAACCACCAATAAAAAGACCGGAAAAGCGGGCCGCACGTTTTTCATAATCATGCTTGTGGCCATAGTGCTCATAGCGGGTATTGCCGCAATATCAATAATCCTTTCCGGCAAGAGCGCCGATAAGGAGAGGAAGCGTCAGGCAAATGCGGACATGACCGCATCTGTTGAGATTGCGGACGCAAAGGAATACAACGAGAAGGGTTCGGGCGATACCCTGAGCCCCGTTGAAATAGCCGAAAAGGTACAGCCTTCTGTTATGGCCGTAATCACTTACAGAGGCAGCGAGAACGTGGGTGAGGGCTCAGGCATCTTTATGAGCGAGGATATCACGGGTACATATACCTATGTCCTGACCTGTGCTCATATCGTTGATGCTACGGGCATTACGACGAAAATCGAACTTGAGAACGGTACTCAGTATGACGCTGAAGTAGTCGGTTTTGATACCAGAACCGATGTAGCTGTCCTTCGTGTAAAGGCTACGGGCTTTACACTTGCCGAGTTCGGTGACTCGTCAGTGCTCAAAGTCGGAGAACCCGTATATGCGATAGGTAACCCGGGAGGCACTGCCTACTACGGTTCCTTCACAGGCGGCTATGTCTCCGCGATAAGCAGACCTATGACAACTTCATCATCAAGATACACGATGACATGCATCCAGCATGATGCCGCAATCAACCCCGGTAACTCCGGCGGTGCGCTCATAAACAGCTACGGACAGGTTATCGGCATGAACTCTTCGAAGATTGCCGATGAGGAGTACGAGGGTATGGGATTTGCCGTACCGAGCAGCGTCTTCAAGGACGTCGCCGATGACATCCTTACCTCCGGCTATGTCAAGGACAGAGCGAAACTCGGCATAAGTTATATGACCTGCAGCCAGAACCTGACTTATGCAAAGATCGTAAATGACAACGATCTTCCCGCAGGTACGATAATCATCGCCGAAATCGACCCGTCAAGCTCCCTTTACGACACTGAAGTTGTCGCGGGCGACATGATAATTGCCGCAAACGGCAAGGACATGGACAAGGTTGATGTCCTTCTGAGCATAATCGAGAAGGCAAAGCCGGGCGATAAGCTTCAGCTGACTATCGCGCATGTCAACAGAGACTACTCCATAGAAAAATTCAAAATCACCTGTGAACTCGTCGAGGACACCGGTACTGCGGCGACAGCTGCCGAATCGGATGACGGCGGTTTTGAAAATCCTTTCGGAGATTAAACAGGCAGCTTCAAGGGCAATGCATTTTTGCATTGCCCTTTTTAACTATCTATGGTATAATTATATAGTTAATGTGGTGTTATGTTTATAATTAAACTTCACATATTACGCAATATAAAGAAACAGGAGGTGAATTATCTTTGAAACTTGCAGTTGCGATTCTGCTCATTATCGTAGCGGCTGTCGTATTTGCCATAATAGGCTTCATAGCGGGTGGGGAACACAGAAAAAAGACCGCTGAGGCCGCAATCGGTTCGGCAAACCAGGAAGCTACGAGAATCATAAACCAGGCCATGACTACGGCCGAGCAGAAGAAAAAAGAAGCAATTCTGGAAGCAAAAGATGAAATTCACAAACAACGTTCAGAGACTGAAAAGGACCTGCGCGAACGCCGCGCTGAAGTACAGCGCCAGGAGCACAGATTAATCCAGAAAGAGGAAAACCTCGATAAGAAAATTGACGCAATAGAGAAGAAGGAGGATATCCTCTCCGAAAAAATCAAAGTCGCTGAAGCGAAAATTTCAGAAGTTGAAACCATGAAGAAGAGTCAGCTCGAGATGCTTGAAAAGATCTCCGGCTACTCAAAGGAACAGGCCAAGGCTTATCTTCTTGAACAGCTTGAAGATGCACTTGACCACGAAAAGGCAGTAAGAATTCTCGATTACAAAGAGAAGATGAAGGACGAGGCCGACGCCCTGGCGCGCGAGTATATCGTCACCGCCATCCAGCGCTGCGCGGCAGACCACGCCGCAGAGGCCACCGTATCGGTAGTAAGCCTTCCGAATGACGAGATGAAGGGCCGTATAATCGGCCGCGAGGGCCGTAACATACGCGCCATCGAAACCATCACGGGTGTTGACCTCATCATTGACGACACGCCCGAAGCCATCACCGTTTCCTGCTTTGACCCCGTACGCCGTGAGATCGCGCGCCTTACTCTTGAGCGCCTTATCGCGGACGGCCGTATCCATCCGGCACGCATCGAGGAGACAGTTGAGAAATGCCGCCGCGAGGTTGAGCAGACTATCAAGCAGACAGGTGAGCGCGCCGTTGTCGACGCAGGCGTCGGCAATCTTCATCCCGAGCTCGTCAAACTTCTCGGACGCCTCCGCTACCGCACGAGCTACGGTCAGAACGTCCTCAATCACTCGCTCGAGGTATCCTTTATCTCAGGCCTCCTTGCCGAGGAACTCGGCGCTGACGTAAAACTTGCGAAGCGCGCCGGTCTCCTTCACGACATAGGAAAGGCGATTGACCACGAGTATGAGGGCACACACGTCCAGCTCGGTGTTGAGTTCGCGAAGAAGTACAAGGAGAACGAACAGGTTATCCACGCTATCCAGGCGCATCACGGCGATGTTGAACCGAAGACGGTTGTCGCCTTTATAGTCCAGGCTGCGGACGCCATCTCGGCGGCACGCCCGGGCGCACGCAGGGAGAACATCGAAAACTATATCAAGCGTCTTGAGAAACTCGAAGAGATCGCGACATCGTTCGACGGCGTCGACACATCCTTCGCAATCCAGGCGGGCCGCGAGGTCAGAATCCTCGTCAAGCCCGAGCAGGTATCTGACGACAAGATGGTTATCCTTGCTCATGACATAGCACAGAAGATTGAGTCCGAACTTGAGTATCCGGGCCAGATCAAAGTAAATGTTGTACGCGAAAGCCGTGCCACGGATTTCGCGAAATAAGACAGAAAGAAGGCGAAGCAGTGAAAGTACTCATGGTGGGCGATGTAGTCGGCAGCACAGGACTTGAGATGCTTCGCCGTTCGCTGCCTTCCCTCAAGCGTGAGGAAGGCATAGATATCTGTATTGTGAACGGGGAGAACTCGGCAGACGGAAACGGTATAACCGTGGTGTCCGCCGAGCATATCTTTACTTCGGGCGCCGATGTCATAACGACGGGCAACCACGCTTTCAGGCGCCGCGAAGCCTACTCGTTCTTTGAGGATACGGATTGTCTTCTCCGACCTGCCAACTATCTTTCGGATGTCCCCGGACACGGCTACTGTGTCCTGGACAAGGGAAGGGTGCAGGTCGGCGTAATAAATCTTATGGGTACCATGTATATGGACCCGCTTGAAAATCCTTTCAATCTCATCGACGGCATACTGGAGGAGCTTCGGGACTGCAAAATCAAAATCGTTGATTTTCACGCAGAGACCACTTCGGAAAAACGCGCCATGGGATTCTATCTCGACGGCAGAGTCTCAGTCCTCGCCGGAACGCACACCCATGTGCAGACGGCTGACGAGCAGATACTCGAAAACGGCACGGGCTATATCACCGACCTCGGCATGACCGGAACGCGTGACTCCGTGCTCGGCGTTGATCCCGAAATTGTCATAAACAAGTTCAAACTCAATATGCCTGCAAGATTTGACTGGAAGAAGGGCAGGGCCGGACTCGACGCCTGCCTGTTTGAAATTGACGACAAGAGCGGCCGGACCACATCCGTCCGCCGCATTCAGCTTAAGGAGGACTGAGCTTGAAGAGAGCAATATGCCTTTTATTCTCCATAGTTTTCATTCTCTCATTCTGTGCCTGTCACAGGGACGGAAAGGGAAACCTTGACAATAAAGGCGGTTCAGAGGTCTCTTCAAAGCCCATAAACATCCCCTACTCGAGGGAAGAGGGACTTAATCCTTTCACCTGCAGAAGCCTCATAAACTACTGTATTATGCCGCTGCTTTATGACAGCCTCTACAAGATTGACAAGTCCTACTATCCCACGCCGAGCCTCGCGGTCTCATATGAGCAGGTCAACCTGACTTTCAATGTCAAGATAGACACTTCACGGAAGTTCTCAAACGGCCAGTTCATAACGCCGGAAGATGTAGTCTACAGCTTCCGTGCCGCGAAACAGTCCAGGTACTACGGTTCAATGCTCAGAAACGTATCAACCTGCGTCACATTGTCTGAGGATGAGGTACAGTTTGTCACTACATCGCCGAATACCTATGCGGCGGCCGACCTCATTTTCCCGATAATTCCCGACGGCTCGGACGATATCCCCGCAAGTTCGGGTCCGTACATCTACAAGACGACGACGGATGGCGGCACCCTTACGAGAAATAAATACTATCCCGGCAGTGATTATGCCACGACCACAATCAACCTCATCAACACCACCGACACCTCGAGCCTGAACATGGGACTCGTAATCGGTACGATTGATGCCTGGTATGATGAGATGCCGACCGGCGAGAGCAAGAGAATCGCCTCCGGCGCCGCGCAGGTCGACCTGAACAACCTGGTCTACCTCGCCTTCAACCAGGCCAACTATTTCGGCAACGAAAAACTCCGCCAGGCCATTGCCATAGCTCTCGACAAGCAGCAGCTTCTCGAGTCGGGCTATGAGGGCTACGGCCAGGCCACAAACGTGCCGTTCAATCCTCAGTGGTATGCCGCGGACGGAGTAGCCTGGGAGGCACCGATGTCCGTGGATGAGGCGAAGGAATACATCACTTCCACACTGGATAAGTACACAGTCACAATTCTGATAACGTCCGGAAACGGATTCCGTCTGAAGTGTGCACAGAGAATAGGCGATCAGCTCGCAGAGCTTGGTATAAATTCAAAAGTCGACGTAGCGGACAGGGAACTCTTTGACGAGGCTCTTGAGAACGGCCGGTACGATATGTACATAGGCGAGTACAAGATGAGCAACGACATGAACTTCGCCCCGCTGCTGTGGATTGATGAATATGTACAGGCAAGAGCTTTCAATATGCTTGCCGGCGCTGCCACCCCGTCCGAGTTCATGGTGGACTTCACGGCCACACAGCCGTTTGTCCCGATCTGTATAAGATACGGCGTGGTAAGCTACGCAAAGAGCCTTCAGGGCGGCGTTGAGCCGCTTCCCAATATACCGTTTGCGAATCTTCCGCAATGGTACAAGTAAAGGAGAGTGTTTTATGGTTAAATGTGAAAACGCACTCGGAAAAATTGAAATCTCCGAACAGTATTTCTCACAGCTGCTCGGCAGTGTCGTTCCGACCTGCTTCGGCGTTGTCGGCATGGCCAACAGCGGATTCTCACAGTATATCCGCTCGTTCTTCCACAGAACAAAGTATTATCTTGACAGAGGTGTAAATGTCGTCATGGACGATGACGGACTTGTAATCGAGCTCCATATCATCGTGACCTATGGCGTAAACATCTCCACCATAGTAGACAGCATAGTAAATAAGGTGCGCTATACAATCGAGGATGCGACCGGCCTTTCAGTCAAAGAGGTTAATGTCTACGTGGATTCAATGATTTCCTGAGAGGTGCGCTAAATTGATAACAGGTGCAGTTTTGCGTGATGCTATTATTTCGGCATCTAACAATATAACGAACCACAGACAGGAAGTGGACTCGCTCAACGTCTTCCCCGTACCGGACGGAGATACGGGCACGAACATGTGCATGACCATGGATTCGGCCGCCCGTGAGCTTGCAGTACTTCCTGATGATGTGACTATATCCGCGGTGGCGAAGACCACTTCTTCCGCCATGCTCCGCGGTGCGAGAGGTAACTCGGGTGTTATTCTCTCACTTATTTTCCGAGGAATATCAAAGGGCCTTAAGGGCAAGGACGAGGCTGAGCCCCGCGACCTGCTTCTGGCTCTTTCATACGGCGTCGAATCCGCCTACAAGGCGGTAATGAAGCCGACAGAGGGTACAATCCTGACCGTAGTACGTCTCGCTGCCCGCGACGGAGCCGCATACGGATCCGAGCACAAGGAAGCGGACATTGCGGAGGTCTGGGAGGCCGTCTGCATCGGCGCGGAAGAAGCCCTTGAGACAACACCGGAACTTCTCCCGGTCCTTAAAAAGGCCGGTGTTATAGATTCCGGCGGAAAGGGTCTCTGCTACGCCTTCCGCGGCATGCTCTCCGTATTTGAAGGCAACGGTATAATCGCCAATGAAGCAGACGGCGATGCAGCCAAGAAGAAGGACGATCTTCCCGAGGAAGAAGTCATAAAGAAATACGACTACAGACTTGAGTACAAAATCAAGCGCAACGAGAACAAGAATGTTCCGACCCTTAAAGCCTATCTCAAGTCCGTGGGCGCAAATGTCAAAGTAAAAGAGAAAGACGGAATCATGACGGTGGCACTCGCAACAGACGAGCCGGGCCCCGTTATGGTCGAGGCCATGAAACTCGGCACGCTCATAGGCTCTGAAATCGAGAACTTAAACCTCATGCGTGAAGAGGAGAGAAAGGCCGAGATAAACGCCAAGGCGGGCGACAGGCATGAGCCTGTTGAGCCGGTGAATGAAATCGGATTTGTCGCAGTCGCCGCAGGCGACGGATTAAAGCAGATGTTTGAGGAAATCGGCGCCGACCTCGTCGTATCGGGCGGCCAGACGATGAACCCCTCCACAGAGGACATCTTAAACGCCGTCGAAGCCACTCCGGCGAAGACGGTATTCGTCCTTCCGAACAACAAGAACATAATTATGGCCGCCGAACAGTCGGCGCCTCTCTCTTCGAGAAACGTCATAGTTCTTCCCACTATGTCCGTACCTCAGGGTATTACGGCCATGATGAATTATGACCCCGATATGTCGATAGATGACAACCATCTCGCCATGAAAAAGGCGATAGACAACGTCGGTACCGCTCAGGTCACCTTTGCGGCGCGCGACAGCCTCATTGACGGCAAGGCAGTAAAGCAGGGCCAGATTCTCGGTATGGAGAACGGCTCTATCACCGTCATCGAGGACGACATTGTCGATGCAGCCTTCAAGACAACCAAGCACCTCTGCAAGAAGGCAACTGAGTATATTACCATCTTCTACGGCGAAGGCGCGACCGAAGAGGACGCAGCAAAGCTTGAAGAGATGATAAAGGACAAATACAAGGATATCGAAGTAACGGTTCTTCCCGGCGGACAACCGGTTTACCACTTTATCATTTCCGTAGAATAATCCACGAGGTAGTCTATGCTTCCGGACACAAGGATTAAATTTTTAAAGGGCGTTGGTGAAAAACGCGCCGAGCAGTTTCGCGCGCTCGGCGTTTCCACCGTTGACGCCCTTTTGCGTTTTTATCCTCGTGCCTATGAGGACTGGAGCAGCCCCATAAACATTGAGGGCGCCGAGTGGGAGGACCGCTGCTGCATCAAGGCGGTCGTCGGCAGCGAGGTCAAGCGCCACAAGGCGAAGAGCGGTGTCATGGTTTTCGAATGCGAGGCATTCGACGACACCGCAGCCGTGCATATTCTGATTTTCAACAATAAGTATGCCGCGGCAAAACTCGTGACGGGAAAAGAGATGCTCTTTTTCGGCCAGGTGACGATAAATCACGGCAGAAGGCAGATGCTCTCGCCGAGCATAGAGGAACCCGGCACAAAACAGCGCATAAGACCTATCTACCGCAGATCGGGTTCGATGACATCAAACTATATCGAGAAGTGTGTCGGTGAGGCCCTGCATCAGTACGGAGCCTCCATTGAAGACCCTCTTCCCGCGGATATCAGGCAGAAGTACGGCCTGATGTCCCTTAAAGAAGCAATTTCGGAAATTCACTTCCCCTCATCCATGAGTCGCATGTACGAGGCGAGGGGCAGATTCATATTTGAGGAGCTCTTTGAACTCCAGCTCGGCCTCAAGATGAGGAAGGTCGAGAACAAGGTCAGGACAGACATTGTTGCGGCGAAGGACTGCACCGGCGAATTCCTGGCCACACTTCCGTTTGAGCCCACGGGCGCGCAGCGAAAGTGCATAGAGGCGGCCGTCAAGGACATGCAGAGCGGCTTTGCCATGAACAGACTGCTCCAGGGCGATGTAGGCTCGGGCAAGACGATGGTTGCCGCCGCGCTCATGTATAACTGTGCGAAAAACGGCTTCCAGAGCGCCATGATGGCACCTACTGAAATCCTTGCGATGCAGCACTTTGAGACACTTGAAAAGTTCTTTAAGGGCACAAGTGTAAAGGTTAAAGCCTTAACAGGCGCTATGTCAGCCGCTGAAAAGAGGTCCGTATACGATGGACTGATAAGCGGTGAAATCGACGTAGTTGTGGGAACACATGCCATTATTTCAGACGGTGTTGAGTTCCTGAAACTGGGCCTTGCCATAACCGATGAGCAGCACCGTTTCGGTGTCCGCCAGAGAGCGAAACTCCAGGAGAAGACCGCGGGCGTGCATGTGCTCGTCATGTCGGCCACTCCCATACCCAGGACACTGGCCTGGTCAATCTACGGCGACCTCGATGTCTCCGTAATCGATGAATTGCCGAAGGGCCGCATTCCAATTGAGACCTACAAGATAAACAGCGGTATCAGGGAGCGGGCCTGGAATTACATAAAGAAGCACCTCGACGAGGGCAGACAGGGTTATATTGTCTGTCCGCTTGTTGAGGAGGGCGAACTTGAAGGTGTACTCTCTGCGACCGAGTACTACAACGCCATAAAGGACGGCGCTTTCAAAGGCTATCGTCTGGGCCTTCTTCACGGCCAGATGAAACCCGCCGAAAAGGCCGCTGTTATGGAAAAATTCCAGAGCGGGGAGATTCAGCTCCTTGTCTCTACGGTCGTCATAGAGGTGGGCGTTGATGTACCGAATGCGGTTATCATGCTCATTGAGAATGCGGAGCGTTTCGGCCTCTCGCAGCTGCATCAGCTGCGCGGCCGTGTCGGACGCGGCTCGTTTAAGTCGACCTGTATTCTGCTCACCGACAATATGTCGGAGCAGACTACCGAGAGGCTCAAGGTAATGACGGAGACAAACGACGGATTCCTAATTGCGCAGCGAGACCTCGAGCTGCGCGGCACGGGTGACTTCTACGGCACCCGCCAGCACGGTTTCCAGCCGGTCTACGTCAGCGACATGATTCACAATCCGGTCGCCCTCGAGAAGGCGACGGCTGCCGCAGACGCCCTGCTGGCGGAGGACGGCAATCTCACCCGTCCCGAACACCTCGCGCTGCGCGCGGAGGTTGACTCACTGTTTGAGAGGATAGAAACTGCAAGTTAGATCTTACCTTATTTGACTTTTCATATTAAAAGAGTATAATTATTACAAATTGTAACAATTTTCGGAGGCAGAATTTTGAGCAGAGAAAGTCTTGGAATGGAATATTCGGACATATACTCGTCCTCACAGCAGGAGCCTGAGCAGGCCCCTGTTACTGAGCCTGAGTATAACTCTTTCGCTGAGACGATAGGTGAGATGGTAGGCGGATTCTTCGTCACCGTCTTCTCCTTCATCTTCGGCGCTTTTGCCGATCTCTTCAGACTGATAGGCACAGGTATAAAGTATGTTGTCAACTACCTGCGTGACACTATCGGTTACAGTATCCGTGACTTCTTTGACGAGCTATCCGATTACAGATATGAACGCAAAGAGGCCAAGCGGGCCATAAGGCAGGAATTCCGTCAGCATCCCACGAAGATTTTCTCAATTATGAATTCCTACAGGAAGGCGCTCTCCGACGCGCATCCGGGCCTTGTCCCCAACATCGTAAACACTATTCTGCCGCTTGCGGGACTTGCGGTCCTCATTATCACAATCACCCACTTCAGCTCTTCCACATTTGCAATTGAGGTTGAGTCGAGCGGACAGAAGGTCGGATATGTCGTTGACGAGACTGTCTACAACGACGCCCAGAACCTAGTTAAAGAGCGATTTAGCACTGACCTCTCCGACGACAGCAACTTAAAGAGCCTCAACACAACTTTCAAGATTGCCGAGGTCAATCCCGCAGAGCTCACCGACTCACAGACAATCAGTGACGGTATAGTAGAGAGCACCAATGCGGATTCAACCTATGCCTGCGGTGTCTACATCGACGGAGAGTTCATATGCGCTCTCAAGACCGAGACAGATGCAATGCAGGTCTTCAACAATATAATCGACAGCTATGAGAAAGAGTCCGAGACGGACGTTGTCGGCTTTGTACAGGATGTACAGTTCGTACAGGGTATCTACGCCAACAACTCCGACACAATCTGGGACTCACAGCAGCTCGCTGATGCGCTGACTAAGACGCGTTATCAGGAGAAGCACTACACGGTTGTTGAGGGCGATACGCTTTCGAAGATCGCCTACTCGAACGGCCTGAGCGTAACCGAACTCATAGAGCTCAACCCCGAACTTGCAAAAGAGATTCACGTAGGTGACGATGTCCTTGTTGCGGGCGAGGTCAACTACATCACCATGAAGGTCGTAAAGACGGTCGTACAGAATGTTGAGACGCCGTACCAGACCATCAAGACAAACAGCGACAAGTACTACAAGGGCACGACGAAGACCACACAGAAGGGCCGCGTCGGTATCGACCAGGTAACCTACCTCGTAACTTATGTTGACGGACAGCAGGTAAGCACGCAGGAGGTCAACCGCACAACCGTACGTCAGCCTCAGGATGAGAAGATACTCGTCGGTACAAAGGCTGTTGTCGTTCAGAAGACATCATACGGCGCATACACGCCGAGCACATATATCCGCGGCTACGGCAAACTCATCTGGCCGGTTGTCGGCGTCTACACCGTATCCTCCGGCTACGGCCCGAGATGGGGCTCGTTCCACGGCGGTATGGATATTTCAAACGGTATTGCGGGCTACACGATAGTCGCTGCCGCAAGCGGTACCGTAACTGTCGCCTCAAACGGCAATGTAGGTTACGGCTGTCACGTAATGATTGACCACGGCAACGGCATGGCCACTCTTTACGGTCACATGCTCTACGGTTCCATCTGCGTAAGCGTCGGACAGTATGTAAGCGGCGGCCAACCTCTGGGCAAGGTAGGTTCAACCGGTAACTCGACCGGACCTCACTGCCACTTCGAGGTCAGAATCAACGGTACAAAAGTAAATCCGGCACCGTATATCGGAGCCTGAGGAGGAACATGAGATGAAAATGCGCGCGATAATAACCGTAATCGGTCAGGATCAGGTGGGTATCTGCGCAAAGGTATCCACACTCTGCGCTGAACATAACGTAAACATAACGGCGGTTTCACAGAATATCTTTGAAGATTTATTCTGCATGGTAATGCTCGTTGAGACGGACAAACTCGACATAAACTTCGGCGAGTTCTCCGAACTCCTGAGCGAGCAGGGCAAGACGATGGGTCTCGACATAAGAGTTATGCACGAAGATATCTTTAATTCAATGCACAGAATCTGAGGAGAAGACGATGCTTGAAATTCGTGATGTACTGGAAACCGTTCAGATGATTGAGAACGAGAACCTGGATATCCGTACGATAACCATGGGTATCTCACTTCTCGACTGCTGCGATTCCGACATAAACAAGGCCTGTGACAAGGTGTATGAGAAGATTGTCCGCAAGGCGGAGAACCTTGTATCCACAGGAGAAAAAATAGAAAAGAAATACGGTATACCCATCATCAATAAGAGGGTGTCCGTAACCCCGATTTCAATGGTCCTTGCGGCCTCGGGCGGAGATCCTCTGCTCTATGCAAAGACTTTGGAGAGAGCCGTAAACACGATAGGCGTAAACTTCCTCGGCGGATACTCCGCCCTTGTCCAGAAGGGCTTCGGCCCCGGTGATGAGGCCCTAATCCGCAGTATTCCGGAAGCGCTCGACATAACGGACCATATATGCTCCAGTGTCAATATCGGTTCAACAAAGACAGGTATCAACATGGACGCTGTCGCGCTCATGGGTGAGATAGTAAAACAGTCTGCCGAAGTCACGGCATACAAAAACTGTATAGGACCCGCAAAACTCGTAGTGTTCTGCAATGCCCCCGAGGACAATCCTTTCATGGCCGGCGCTTTTCACGGAGCGGGCGAGCCGGATTGCGTCATAAACGTGGGCGTTTCGGGCCCCGGTGTTGTACGTGCGGCAATATCGAAGATTCCCGACGCAAACATAACCGAGATTGCGGAGATGGTAAAGCGCACGGCTTTCAAAATAACGAGAGTAGGTCAGCTTGTCGCCAATGAGGCGGCGGAGCGCCTCGACGTGCCGTTCGGCATCGTCGACCTCTCATTGGCCCCGACTCCGGCCGTCGGCGACTCCGTCGCCCAGGTGCTCGAGGAGATGGGCCTCGAGCAGTGCGGCTGCGCCGGCACGACGGCCTGCCTCGCACTTTTAAACGATGCCGTCAAGAAGGGCGGCGTCATGGCTTCAAGCTCTGTAGGCGGACTCTCAGGCGCCTTCATACCGGTCTCTGAAGATGCAGGTATGATAGCGGCTGCGAAGACAGGCTGCCTCAAGATTGAAAAGCTTGAAGCTATGACAGCGGTGTGCTCTGTGGGCCTTGACATGATAGTCATCCCCGGCGACACCACACCCGCTGTCATATCCGCGATAATCGCGGATGAGGCCGCAATAGGCATGGTGAATTCCAAGACCACCGCAGTAAGGGTAATCCCGGCAATCGGAAAGAATGTCGGCGACGAACTTGAATTCGGAGGACTTTTAGGTTCCGGCCCCGTCATGTCGGTTAACACCTCTTCCCCCGAAAAGTTCATCTCGCGCGGCGGAAGAATTCCCGCCCCGTTGCAGAGCCTTAAGAATTAGTGTATAATTACAACAACAAACAGCAAAGGAGAATAAACTATGGAAGTAACAAAAGATATGCTTATAGGCGATCTTCTTGACGCCAAGCCCGATGCAGCTCCTTACCTTCTTGCAATGGGTATGCATTGCCTCGGCTGTCCCTCAGCACGCGGCGAGACACTTGAACAGGCCTGTATGGTACACGGTGTTGACGTAAACGAGCTTTTAAGTCAGATAAACGGTTAAGAGATTCAGGAAGGGTGAAGACGGAAAACGCCTTCACCCTTTATGGTGTAATAATGAAACTTGATATGAGACTCCGCATGGTTGCAGGCCTCATAAGGCCCGGCATACCGCTGGCGGATATCGGAACGGATCACGCGTACCTTCCGGTTTTCCTTGTTGAAAACGATATTATTCCATGTGCGGTCGCGAGCGATGTAAAAGTCGGCCCCCTGGAGAACGCGAAGAAAACAATAGGCAAGAGCGGACTGTCTGATAAAGTAACACCGGTACTTTCAGACGGTCTTAAAGAGATTCCTCACGATTTTACGGATTTCTGTATTGCCGGCATGGGCGGAGAGCTCATCGCAAGCATACTCGAGGCTTCACCCTGGGTTAAGGTACCCGGAAACCATTTCGTGTTCCAGCCTCAGACACATGCCGAGGACCTGAGAAAGTTCCTCTATGAAAACGGCTATGAAATCCTTCGTGAAGATGTAGTGAAGGACAGACTCCGCTACTATCTCGCAATGGAAGTGACATATACGGGAAATGTCACAGAGCACAGCGAACTTGACTGCTTTATAGGCAGACTTCCCGAAAGCACAAGCATGCATAAGGCAAAATATATGCAGCAGATTGCTTCCCGTCTCAGCACCAGGTACAAGGCGACGAGAAGGGACGAGCTGAAAAAACTCATGGATGAAATTCTGGAGGCGGCAAAATGATTACTGCGGGACAGATTTATGATTTCATTGACCAGATAGCACCCTTTGACACACAGTCCGAGTTTGACAACGCAGGACTCCTCGTAGGCGACAGAAGCCGCGAGGTCACAAAGGTACTTTTCTGCCTGGACGTCACCGAGAAGGCGATTGCCGAGGCGGTTGATTTCGGCGCGGAACTCATAATAAGCCATCACCCCGTAATCTTTGATTCGCTCATGTTCGTGCCGACAAAATCAATTGTCGCAAAGGCGATAAGAAAGAAACTCACCGTAATCTGCGCGCACACAAACTGGGACAGCGCAGAGGGCGGCGTCTCCAATATACTTGCCGTACTGCTCGGACTTGAAAATATCAGGAGACTCGCTGAAACGGGCGAGGAGGCCATGGTATATGTAGGCGACCTGCCGACTGCCATGACTGCGAGAGACCTCGCAAAGCTCGCCTCAGAGGCCCTGGGCACGGTTGTCTCCGTGTCCTTGCCCGACAAGGAGCTTTGCACTGTCGCTGTCTGCGGCGGAGCGGGCGGAAGCTTCTGGCCGAACCTCATAGGACACAATGTTGATGCCCTCCTCACCGGGGAGGTCAAGCACCACGACTTCGTTGATGCGAAACTCGAGGACATAAGTCTTCTCGCTGCCGGCCACTATGAGACCGAGACCATCAGCATGCCCGTTCTCATGAACTTCATTCTCCGGGAATTCCCCACACTCGAGTGCAGATACATTGAAGAACCGACTGTGGAGTATATAGGTTAATTTAAAAGAACTTAACGAAAAGAGGTGAGAAAACCGTGTCCCTTGACGGAATCTTTTTAAACTGTATAAGAGCAGAGCTTGAAAACGCGATAATCGATGCCAGAGTGGACAAGGTTTTCGAACCCTCAAAAGAGGAACTCATAATCACACTCCGGACACGCGGGCAGGGCACAAAGAAGCTGCTTCTCTGTGCCAGGGCAAATTCCCCGCGTGTTTCTTTTACTGAGCACGCCTATGAAAACCCCGCCTCGCCGCCCATGCTCTGCATGCTGCTGAGGAAGCGGCTCGGCGGCGCTGCCGTCATCGGCGTGCGCCAGGAGGGATGTGACCGTATTCTCTACCTTGACTTTCTCGCAACAAACGAGATGGGCGAGAAGGAGAAGCTGACCCTCGTCTGTGAGATAATGGCGCAGTACAGCAATGTCATCTTAATTGACGGCGAGCAGAATATAATTGATGCCTTAAAGCGTGTCGACTATACAAAGTCCAGTAAGAGACTCATCCTGCCGAACGTGAAGTATGAACTTCCCCCAAAGCAGGACAAGTTTAATGTGTTTGAGGCGGATGAGAAGGACATAAAGGCACAGCTTCTCGCCCGCGGCGCTGACGACAAGGCCTATATGTCCACCATCATGGGCCTCTCACCGGTTGTCGCGAGGGAACTTGCACAGACCAATGCCGACAAGGCGATAGAGACACTCAGAAAATATGAAAACGGCAGTGACGGTTTCTGTCTCCTGAGAGACGGGGACGACAAGCCGTTTGATTTCTCATACATGCCGATTACCCAATACGGCAATGCCGCAAAGACGGAAGTGTACGACAGTGCGTCTGCACTCCTTGATGACTACTACGAAATCCGTGAGTCAAGGGAGCGTCTCGCGCACCGCACCTATGATCTGCGCAAGGTCTTACAGAATGCGAAAGAGCGTATTGTCAGGAAACTCGACATCCAGAAGACGGAGCTCGACGCCTGCGCTGACCGCGAGACGCTGCGCATCTCCGCGGAGCTCATCAACGCGAACCTCTACCGGCTCGGGAAGGGTGCTTCCCACTATGACCTCGAGAACTACTACGACAACAACAATATCATCCGCATAAAGGCCGACCCGGCCCTCTCGCCTGCCGAGAACTCCCAGAAGTATTTCAAGGACTACAAGAAGACCTATACAGCTGAGAAGAAACTGACCGAGCAGATAAAGCAGGGAATGGAGGACCTTGAGTACATTGATTCTGTCCTCGACACTCTCTCAAGGGCAGAGGGTGAAAAGGACATTGCCCAGATAAGGCAGGAACTCATAGACCAGGGCCTCGTCAAAAACAAGTTTGACGCAAAGGGAAAAATCTCAAAGAAGGCTCAGAATCAGAAGACGCCTCAGGGCCTGCCTCTGATAGAATATGAAACCACGGACGGTTTCAGGGTGCTCGTCGGCAGAAACAACCTGCAGAACGACAAACTCTCGATGAAGCAGGCAAACAAACTCGACATGTGGCTCCACACAAAAAACATACCCGGCTCCCACGTCATAATCGAGAACAAAAACGGAGAGGTCTCCGACAGGGCGATAGAGGAGGCAGCCGTAATAGCCGCTTTCCACAGCACCGCAGGCGATTCCGCCGCAAAGCAAATACCCGTTGACTACACATTGGTCAAGAACCTGAAGAAACCCGCAGGCGCCAAACCCGGCAAGGTGATCTTCCACGAAAACTGGACCATCTACGTCACTCCGGACGAGGACCTTGTCACCCGCCTGAAAAAGAAATAAAAAAAGACACCGAAGAAACTTCGGTGTCTTTTTTTATCCATTTAATATTTTTTACAGGAACAAAGAATAAGTCTTATTAACCGTTCATACACGTTTTTCAACCTTTCATACCTAAATCGAGATTTATGTCCTCCTTACGAGTATAATATTTGTGTAAATGTTGCACTAAATATAGTTGCAAAATATATCAAACATGGTTATACTTGAGGAGGAAATATGAGCCAGAAAGAAAAGCTCATTAAGCGTGTCAGAAGCAACCCGAAGGATTTTACATTTCGGGAACTGGAAGTGCTGATGCGTGAACTCGGTTTTCAAAGGACAGACTCGGGAAAAACATCCGGGTCCGCAGTAAAATTCAGCAACGGGGAGAAAGCGCTGTTTCTGCATAGACCGCATCCCCGAAATGTTTTAAAGCCATATCAGGTTAAAGATCTGATCAATCTCTTGAACGAATTGGAAGGGAAGGGTAAGCAATGATTCTTAAAAACACTTTGTCCTATAAAGGTTATAACGGAACAGTTGAGTGCTCTGAAGAGGATGATTGCCTTTTCGGACATGTGATAGGTATAAAGAATTCCAAGATTTCTTATGAGGGTCAGACATTCAGGGAACTTGTTGACGGCTTTCACTATATGGTTGATGTATACCTCGATGACTGCAAAGCAAAAGGTATAGAGCCGGAAGTCCCCTACAAAGGCAGCTTCAACATCCGTATTTCTCCGGAACTTCACAAGAATATTGCAGTCTATGCAATCAATCATAATATCAGCCTTAATAAAGCGATTGCCGATGCTTTACAGAGGGAATTCACATAGGTGATACGGACTCTTTCGGCCTTATAATTAATTATTGCATTTTAAAAGCAATTGTGTTATATTATTCGAGCGGCAAAAACCGCTTGTGCGCTGGTAGCTCAGCTGGATAGAGTGTTTGGCTACGAACCAAAAGGTCGGGGGTTCGAGTCCCTTCCAGCGCGCCACAGGAGTCCCATACGGGACTCCTTTTTTATTTGTTGATTGTATTTTGCACAACTTAATTTTTATGGTATAATACATCGGTAAGTTATAAACCGGGTAAAGAAAAAAGGTGGTTATATGGCAATTGATACTACGGGAAACAAGAAACTCGGCTTCGGTCTCATGAGACTTCCGAAGGTGGGTCCCATTATCAATGTGGAGAAAACGAAAGAAATGGTGGACCTCTTTATGGAGGCCGGCTTTACTTATTTTGACACGGCATTTGTCTATCCGGGTTCGGAGACAGCCATCAGGAAGGCTCTGGTTGAGCGCTATCCGCGCGAGTCATACACACTTGCCACAAAACTCAATACTCTTGTGGCGCCGACTGAGAAACTAGCGAAGAGAGAGTTCGAGACCAGCCTTGAGCGTACGGGTGCGGGATATTTTGACTACTATCTTCTGCACACGCTCTCAAAGAAGAACGCAGATAAGTATGAGAACTTCAATCTCTGGGATTTCGTAAACGAGAAGAAGGAGCAGGGCCTCATAAAGCATGTGGGATTCTCATTCCACGACACTCCCGACCTTCTTGAAGAACTTCTTACGGCTCATCCCGAGGTTGACTTTGTACAGCTTCAGATCAACTATGCGGACTGGGAGAACCCGAAGGTCTGCTCAAGAGAGAACTACGAGGTTGCCAGAAAGCACAACATTCCGATAGTTGTCATGGAACCCGTAAAGGGCGGCACGCTTGCCAACCCGCCGAAGAAGGTAAAGGAACTCTTTGACGAGGCCAATCCGGGCGCTTCATACGCCTCCTGGGCAATCCGCTATGTCGCATCTCTTGACGGTATCCTGTCTGTACTCTCAGGCATGTCAACCGTTGAGCAGATGAAGGATAACCTCTCATTCATGAAGGACTTCAAGCCCCTGACTGAAGATGAGCAGAGGATTATAAAAGTGGCTCGTCAGATTATTGAAAATGACGATACAATTCCCTGCACAGCCTGCTGCTATTGTGTAGAGGGCTGCCCGCAGCAGATCAACATTCCCGAAATCTTTGCCGCCATGAACGCAAATGACGCGGAAGCGTACAAGAAGGTCACGGCAGAAGGCGGCAAAGCCTCAGACTGTATCGGCTGCGGCCAGTGCGAAAACGCCTGCCCTCAGCAGCTTCCCATTATTGAGAATCTCAAGAAGGCAGCGGCCAAGTTTGAATAAATCGCCAAAGAGGTGTGGTTTATGGGTATTTTAAACTGGTTGAGCAAAGCCATGGGTGAACCGGATGAGAACGGTACCTTCCGCGATGAGGACGGTAACGTACAGCATCTGTTTGATGAGCCCATGTTCGATGAAGAGGCGGATTGGGTGGACGAACTCAATATCCTCGATATGCTTGATGACTAAACTGAAAGGAAAAATATATGATTTACTGTTTTTCAGGTACGGGTAACTCAAAATGGGTTGCCGAGAGAATTGCCGATGAACTCGGTGATAAGGTTGAGATGATCCCTACATTGCAGGTAAGCGATGATAAGTGTATTGGTATCGTGACACCCACATACGCATGGGGTGTTCCCGGACCGGTTGCTGATTTTCTGAAAGCTGCGAAGTTTTCAAAGGATCAGTACGTCTACCTTGTTGCTGTATGCGGCGCAAACTGCGGTATACTCGACAAGCAGGCGGCAAAGCTTTTAGGCCATCCGATTGCGGCCGCAATCTCACTCGCACTGCCGAACAACTGTATTCAGCTCGGCGATTGCGACACAAAAGAGGACGCGAAGAGAATGTTTGCCGCCGCCACACCCAAACTCACAAACTTCATTGAGAAGATAAAGAACGGTGAGAAATATTCCGACGTAACCCGCGGCTTCGCTCCGGTTGTTCTTACAAAGGTTGTTCACCCGATGTTTATGAAATTTGCCACAAGCGACAAGCCGTTTTCCGTCGACGCCGGAAAATGCGTTTCCTGCGGCGCCTGTGAGAGCAGATGTCCCGTCGGAAACATCAAGCTTGTCGACGGAAAACCTACCTGGAACGGCAATTGCGCGCAGTGCACTGCATGCATCAACGGATGCCCTACACAGGCCATTCAGTACGGCAAACGCAGTGCCGGAAGGGTGCGTTATTTCTTCTCGGAGGAGAATCTGTAAAGTATAATTACTTTACATTTTTACCTTTTAGCAGATTTCTCTTTATTGTAGCCACCATATGTAGTATAATATGTGTGTATTATTACTATAAGTGGTGATTTTTAAGTGAAACTCACTTTCTGCGGTGCAGCCCATGAAGTCACGGGCAGCTGCTACTATATTGAAGCGTGCGGCAAGAAGATGCTCGTGGACTACGGTCTCGAACAGGGCGCCGACATTTACGAATCCGGAGATCTTCCGGTCGGCGCCAGCGAGATAGACTATGTCTTTCTGACGCACGCTCACATTGACCATTCCGGTAAACTCCCGCTGCTTGCAGCGCAGGGGTTTAACGGGACGGTTTTTTGTACCCAGGCGACATATAACCTGTGTACGATAATGCTCCGCGACTCCGCCCACATCCAGGAGTTCGAAGCGGAGTGGAAAAATGTCAAGGCAAAGCGCGCTGGTAAGGAGGAGGTTCTGCCTCTCTATACCATTGAGGACGCAATCGCCGCTTTGCACTGCTTTGAATCACACTCATACAATGAACTTATAGATGTAGCTGACGGTATCCAGATAAGGTTCATTGACGCCGGACATCTTTTGGGTTCATCTTCAATAGAGGTTTTCCTGACAGAGAACGGCATCTCAAAGAAGCTTGTATTCTCAGGCGATATCGGAAATACCGATCAGCCTCTCATAAAGGATCCGACCTACATCACCCGTGCGGATTATGTCATAACGGAATCCACCTACGGTGACAGGGCACACGGTGCGAAGCCGGACTATGCGGCTTCGCTCGCGAGCATCATCCAGCGCACTTTCGACCGCGGCGGAAACGTCGTAATTCCGTCGTTTGCGGTCGGACGCACACAGGAGATGCTCTACTTTATCAGGCAGATAAAGGAGCGCGGACTGGTCACCGGACACGGCGATTTCAAGATTTACATAGACAGCCCCCTGGCTATTGAGGCCACGAATATCTACAGCAACTGTGACAAGATGTACTTAGACCAGGAAGCGCTGGAACTCATCTCTCAGGGCAAGAACCCGATAGAGGTTTCCGGACTTCGTCTGGCGGTATCGTCAGAGGAGTCGAAAGCCGTAAACTACGACCTCGACCCCAAGGTTATAATCTCCGCTTCGGGCATGTGCGAGGCCGGCCGTATAAAGCACCACTTAAAGCATAATCTGTGGAGACCCGAGTGTACGATTCTCTTTGTCGGCTACCAGGCTGTGGGAACGCTCGGCCGAGCCCTTGTGGACGGAGCCACGACAGTCAAGATCTTCGGTGAGGAGATTGAGGTTTTAGCGGAGGTCGCAAAGCTTGCCGGTATGTCCGGTCATGCTGACATAAACGGACTTACGAAATGGATTTCAGCCTTTGAATTCTCACCCCAGCAGGTATTTGTCTGTCACGGTGATGACGATGTATGTGAGGCCTATACCTCAAAACTCCGCAATGAATTCGGGCTCAACGCATATGCTCCTTACCCCTATTGCGTGATTGATCTTATCTCGAACAAGATAATCTCTGAGGGTAACAGGACAAAGATTGAAAAGAAACCCGGAGCTGCACCGGTATTCAAGGCAAACAGCCCTTACGGCAGACTCTTCCTCGCAGGTCAGAGACTCATTCAGACCATTCAGCACAACGAGGGAGGAGCCAACAAGGACCTCGCAAAATTTGCGGATCAGATTATCGCGCTTTGCGAGAAATGGGACAGATAACATACCGTTCGTACGGAAAACCCGGCATTTCGTACCCGGCACGTCCGATTCTCATGCTTTTTCGACATTATATATAGAGGCGGTTTTAATGCCGCCTCTTATTTTTTTTCAAGGAGGAAAAACATGAGAAGTATTATCTTAAGCGGTCGTCTCACAAGAGACCCCGAAATCAGGGAAGTGACCGAGAAGAAAACCAAGGTCGCTGAGTTTACATTGGCCAACAACGACCGTGACAAGGAGAATGCGGAATTCTTCGATGTCACCTGCTGGGACACACTTGCAAAGTTCGTTGAAAACTATGTGAAAAAAGGACAGAAGATTGTAGTCTCGGGCTCTTTTGAAAATGAGGCCTATAAGGATAAGGACGGTAATAACCGCTACCATTTCAGGATCAAGGCAACCAATATTGAGTTTGCCGGATAGCAGTATGAAAGGTGGCTGCAAAAACCATTTCTTTTCCATGACTGATAACCCCTAATCAATCAATTCCCAATCACACGTTTGCAGCCACCTTCTCATAAAAAAGGAGGAGGAAGGCTTGAAGAACAGAAAAATAAAGAAACGACTCTTGTCGTTTCTTTTCGTTATCACCATATTTGCGTCAATCGGCATTGTCGCCAATGCGGACTGGAAGGACAATGCCGACGTAATATCCGGAGAGAGGGTAATCGTCAATATGGACGACTACTGCAATCCGGGCGCGGCGGGACCTGAGAAGAGCATGGCTTCGCCGTCATACAACTACACATTTCACAATGGCCATACGGCCAACATACACATGGGGTATGTAACGGCGGACTACTATTCTCTGGGAGAGCCGCGCCACGGCTCGGACGGAAATACAATCTGGGCATACTGTATGGAATTTGATGTTGAAGCGTACGCGGCTGCTGACCGCTACGGTGCCGCCGCTGAAAGCGCCGTGGGAAACCGGGTCTGGTCACGCATGGCGGAGGCTCAGCGCAAAGGTGTAATGCTCGCGACTCTCTACGGTTTCCCGAAGGTCCAAAACGGACCCACCGCAGCGGACAGCTATGCCGCGACGCAGATTCTTATCTGGGAGTTTCAGACGGGAGTCAGAAACTCCGTGACAAACAACGCGAGACAGGCCGTAAACTACTCATACAGCTATGGCGGAGAGAGCGGTACGGTCAGTCTTCCGCAGAACTTTTTCTATAACATAATTGCGGTCAGCCCGGGAGGCATAACCGCATATAACAACCTTGTTGCGAAAATCTATAACCATGAGAAGCAGCCGAGCTTTGCCTCATCGAGAATTGAACTGGCGTATGACTCGGCAAGCGGTAAGTATACGAAAACCCTGACCGACACTAACGGTGTCTTATCAACATACGACGTCACCGCCGACAGCGGAGTTACCGCATCTGTCAGCGGCAACACCCTGACTCTTACGGCAAACAGATATGTAAACGGAGCAAATCTCACGCTGACCAAAAAAGCGAAGCCGGCTACATCGCAGAGCATGCTCGTACTCTCTGCCACACCGGAAGGACAGAGCATGGTCACGGGACAGAGGCAGGTGCCCGTCTCATACACCTACAAGGTCTATGCTTTAAACGGCGCGCTTAAGGTTCAGAAACGCTCAAGTGACGGAGTGGTCTCGGGCATTAAGTTCAATGTTACGGGGCAGGGTATAAACACCGTCCTCACAACGGATTCCTCAGGCGTCGCAGTGCTGAACAATATTCCTGTCGGCTCATACACTGTGACCGAGCAGGTGCCTGACAGGTATGTCAATCAGGCACCGAAGACAGCCACTGTACAGAGCGGACAGACAGTCGTGGCCGCCTTCGGAAACGTCGTGAAAAAGGGTGACCTCATAATCAGAAAGATTGACGCGGGTACAGGTAAGGCCGTACCGGGAGCTCAGTTTGAGGTATACGATGAGAAAGACAATCACGTTGCCACAGAAGTCGCAAATGAAAACGGTGAGGCCGTTTTCAAAGACCTTCTCTACGGCAACTACTATGTCTTCGAAAGCCTCGCGCCCGCGGGATATCTGCTCTCCGAAAAACGCTATGATTTCTCGATTACCGAGGAGGGACAGGTAATAGAGGAGACCTTTGAGGACGAGAACCTCATGCGCAGATTCTCGCTGTACAAGAAGGGTGAAGTTCTGACCGGTTTTGAGGAGTCAAAGGACGGTGACAGAACTGTCTTCACTCCGACATATGAGGAACAGTATCTCTCGGGCTGTGTGGTCGGAATCTTCGCCGGGGAGGACATCTACACGTCTGACGGGACAAGGCGTTTTCAGAAGGATGAACTTGTTGATTCGGTAGTCACAAGCAAGGAAGGCCCCGTATTTACGAAGGACCTCTTTGAGGGTGTCTACTATGCAAAGGAGATAGGTGCCCCGAAAGGTTATGCCTTAAACGAAAAGACCACTGAAGTCTGCCTTTTCAGCGATGACTGTGAAGTGACTCTTGAGAATGATAGAATCAGGGCAAATCTCATCTTCACAAAGACTATGGCGGACACTATGCCCGAACTCCTGCCGACACTGTATAAGCAGGTGGTCTTCGGTGTGTTTGCCGGTGAGGAGATTGAGGGGCTGCCCGCAGGCTCGCTTCTTGAGATAATCCGTCCGGATGAAGACGGCAGCTGCCGGATGACAGCTGACCTGCCGTACGGCTTTAAGTACTACATCAAAGAACTTGAGACCGCCGCCGGCTATACACTCAATGAAAATGAATATACCTTCGATTTCGTGCCGGCGGCCTCTGACCCGGTCTGTGAAATTGAACTCTGTGAGAATAACGAGATAATCAACAGACCGGACGAGAGTAAACGCGCAATTGAGCGCGCATACTACGGACCGGACACGGCGGACGAACTTTCCGAAAACGCGAAGCTCCTGATTATCACCGCGGCCGAGTCAATCGTGCTCACTGCACTAATAATTATAAAAAAGAATAAATTGACTTTATATTACTAAGGTTGTAAAATTCTCTTTGACTTAATTTCAAGGGGATTTACGACGATGAAAGTAATTTACAACGATGGACATGTGGCTGAGTGCCCCGAGGAGGAACAGCTCCACGTCATCCGTCACACGGCTGCTCACATAATGGCACAGGCCATAAAACGCCTCTGGCCGCACGCTGACTTTGCGTACGGACCTGCAAACGAGAGAGGTTTTTATTACGATGTAGACCTCGGTGACACCAAACTCACCGACGAGGACCTTCAGGCCATTGAGGCTGAGATGAAGAAAATCGTAAAGGAGAACCTTCCCATCAAGTCCTTCATACTTCCGAGAGAAGAGGCAATAAAGCTCATGGAGGACCGCAAGGAGTCATACAAGGTTGAGCACATAGGCGACCTCCCCGAGGATGCCGTAATAAGCTTCTATCAGCAGGGTGAGTACATTGACATGTGCACCGGCCCTCATCTCACATACACAAAAGCGCTCAAGGCTTTCAAGATCACCGGACAGTCCGGCGCATACTGGAAGGCTGACAAGAACAATAAGATGCTCACCCGTGTAAACGGTACGGCTTTTGCAACCCAGGAGGAACTTGAAAAGTA
Organism: Clostridia bacterium; assembly: GCA_017451425.1. Taxonomy (GTDB): domain Bacteria; phylum Bacillota; class Clostridia; order Oscillospirales; family Acutalibacteraceae; genus UBA1227. The sequence continues at coordinate 30,296 of JAFSPP010000006.1, forward strand.
TCTTCAGGAGCTTGCAGAGGCAGAGCAGCGCGACCACAGAAAGATAGGCAGGGAGATGGGCCTCTTCATGACCGACAACCTTGTCGGCCGCGGCCTTCCAATGTTCCTTCCCAAAGGCTATACACTCTGGCAGGAACTTGAGGAGTACATCAAGGAGAAGGAGCGCAGACTTGACTATCAGCATGTCATGACACCCTGTGTAGGCACTGTGGACCTCTACAAGACCTCGGGTCACTGGGACCACTACAAGGAGAACATGTTCCCCGCAATGGAAGTTGAGGGTGAGGCATTTGTCCTTCGTCCCATGAACTGCCCGCACCACATGCGTATCTACGCCAACAAGCCTCACTCATACCGTGACCTTCCCCTGAGAATAGGCGAGATTGCTCACGACTTCCGTTTTGAGGCCTCAGGCACACTCAAGGGTATTGAGCGCGCACGTCACTTCTGCCAGAACGACGCACACCTCTTCGTGACACCTGAGCAGATCAAAGATGAAGTCTCCGCAGTATGCGACCTCATCTTCGAGGCATACAGAGACTTCAAGATTACAGATTACCGCTGCGTTCTCTCACTGAGAGACCCTGCAGATACACAGAAGTACCATCCGGATGACGAGATGTGGGAGAAGGCCGAGTCCGCTCTCCGCGAAGTAATGATAGACCTCGGTCTCGACTTCACGGAGGAGATAGGCGAGGCCGCCTTCTACGGACCGAAGCTCGACGTAAACGTCAAGCCGGCAGTCGGCGGCGAGTACACGCTCTCCACCTGCCAGCTCGACTTCTGCCTTCCGGCGAAGTTCGAACTCACCTATGTCGACAAGGACGGTACGGAGAAGACTCCCGTCGTTTTACACCGCGCAATCCTCGGTTCACTTGACCGTTTCATGGCCTACCTCATCGAGGAGACCAAGGGCAAGTTCCCCGTATGGCTTGCGCCGCTCCAGGTCAAGGTCCTTCCCGTATCGGACAAGACTCTCGACTACTCAAAGGCCATCTATGAGAAACTCATGGATCTCGGCATAAGAGTTGAACTCGATGACAGAAACGAGAAGGTCGGCTACAAGATCCGTGAGGCACAGCAGGTTGACCGCGTACCTTATATGCTCGTCCTCGGCCCTCAGGAGTCCGAAGCGAACACGGTAGCCGTCAGAAGCCGCGACACAGGCGAAACAGAAACAATGTCCTTTGAGGCTTTCGTAGAGAAGATTACGAAAGAGATTAAAGACAGAGCTTAACAAAAACGCAAAACAACAAAATATTCCGCCCCATATGACAACCATATGGGGCGATATTTTTTCTCTAAAATGTATTACAAAAAGTATTGCAAAATAGAATACAAAGATTATAATGAAAGGAGAGACACCTTTGGATGAGGAGGTAAGGTATTATGATAGTAAGAAAAACAATTGATTTCAGCAAACCTATAGAACTTACACCTGAACAGGAAAGGATGCTTGATGCACTTAAGGACAGGATACCTGAACCGGATGAAGAAAACCCTGAACTCTCTCCCGAGGATTTCGACAGAATGCGTAAGGCGATGGAGGAGCGTCAGGCCAGAAAAAGAAAAGAGGTTGTAACACTTCGCCTTAAACCTCAGACAATCAAGAAAGCTAAGTCCCTCGGCAAAGGCTACACAACTCTCATGAGTGACATACTTGAAACTGTCTTCAACAACGACGAACTGCTCAAAACATTCATTTGAAGGAGAAAAAAACGGAGGCTCGGATGAGCCTCCGTTTTATTTTGTTTTAGTTGTTGCCGGAGTCTGAGGAGCCGGCGTCTATCTGGGTGGCGATGAAGTTTGTGCCGTCTTCGAAGAACTGAGGACAGGCGTAGCCTTCAAGGACAAAGGCTTTCTCCATGCCGTTTATGGTGAGGGTCTGCCAGTACTCATCGGGGGTGAGGACTGCGCCGCTGTTGAAGACGACTGCGCCGTTTTGTGCCTTGCCTGCGCCGAGGATGATGACTCCGTTCTTTTCGTCGAGCTGGTAGGTTACTTCAAACTCTGCGACTGCGTCCATGAAGTTCATCTGGACATAGGCCTTGTCATCTTTGAAGGTGATCTTGTTTAAGTACTCTTCCTTTTCAATGCCGTAGTCTTCCTGCTCCGCTGCAACGTACTTGCCCTCTATTACGGGTTTCTTCTCGGTGGGAGCCTCTGTTGTCTCAGGCTCTTCCGTTGTGGTCTCCGGTGCCGCTGTTGTGGTCTCGGGGGCCTTTGTTGTTGTCGGGGTCTGATCTTTCTTCGGCTTGCAGGCCGCGAAGGTGAGGATGATTGTTGCTGCGAGTATTAAGGTTATGACTCTTTTCATGTTATCTCCTTTCAGGTGAGGACGAAGCAGAGCCATTCACCGCTCTGATGTCTTTCCTTTATGGTGAAATTATTTTCTTTTATTGATTTTAGTATATCTTTCTCTCTGGAGTCTATGATTCCGGAGATTATGAATATACCGTCAGGTTTCATGAATTGTCTCGCGTTTTTTAAGAATATTATGAGGACGTCGGCTACGATGTTTGTCGTAACTACGTCGAATTTCTCGTGAATTTTCTCAGTCATGTCGCCTAAAACGACCTGAAATTGGCGAGGTGTAAAGGCATTTAACTTGCCATTCTCGTATGCAGTCTTCACTGCGAGCTCGTCAATGTCCACACCTACGGCGTTTTCGGCGTCCAGGAGGAGGGCGGACAGAGCGAGAATTCCGGAGCCGCAGCCGAGGTCGAGCAGAGACTCTCCGCCTTTGATGTTCTGCTCCAGAACTTCAAGGCAAAGGCGGGTGGTGTCGTGCGTGCCCGTACCGAATGCAAGGCCCGGATCAATCCTGAGGACCTTTCTTCCTTTGGGGTCATAATCAGTAATCCAGGTCGGGCAGATCGCGAGGTTTTCACCCACTTCTATCGGGTGGAAGTTCTCTTTCCACTTGTTCTGCCAGTCCTCATTTTTGCAGAGAGTCGTGTCTATGGTGTGGTTTATTCTCTCTTTGTTCAGGCATTCCGAGAGGTATTGGATGGCCTCCTGCGGGTTCTCGTCGGGTTTTATGTAGATGTGTATTATGCCCAGGCTACGGTCTTTTTCGAGAAGTTCCTCGTCTATGAGGTCTATGTGGGCTATGTCCCATGCTTCTTCCTCAAGGGTTCTGTAGTCCTCGATGAAGATACCGTACGGGACGGCCATATTTGCTATGTCTGCCGCGCGGTCAATGTCGTTCGCGGAAATTTCAATCTTTATTTCGGTCCAGTTTTCATCCGGGCCGAAATTAACATAAGCATTATTGTTCATTTCAGTCGTCCAGTATGTTGGCTCCGGGTTTTACTTCCTTGCGGCCCGGGTTGTAGATTGTTATTCCGTCCAGGGCCCACTGCTTCTGGCTGAAGCTCTTGGGGTCGAGCTCGCTCTCGATTTCCGAGAACTCGTATACCTTGGCGTCCATATTGTCAATCATATGGAGAAGGTAGGCCTCAAGGAACTTCGGGCGGACGGCGGCACCGAAGTCCGGCTCGCCGTGGTGCGACAGCAGCATGTGCTCAATGAGACGGAGCTTCTCGTCGTCCGTCTTGAGGCTCGTGCCGACAAAGCGCACTATCATGGCGCCGCGGACCAGGTGGCCCACAAGATTTCCGTCTGCGGTGTAGTCGCCTGCGACACCGAGGTCATCGGCATCCATCTCGGAAATCTTGCCTATGTCGTGCAGCGCGGCGCCGCAGATGAGCAGGTCGCGGTCTGCCTGGGGATAGACCTCGCAGATCTTCTCGGCAAGGGTCATGACGCTGAGCGTGTGCATGAGCAGACCGCCGCGGACTGCGTGGTGCATGCTCTTTGCTGCGGGGTAGTATGAGAGCTTGTCGTGGTATTTCTCGAGGATGGTTGTCGTGAGCTTTTTGAGCTCGTCATCCTTAACTGTCGAAATCATTGAAATGACTTTCGCAAACATTGCGGTTGTGTCATACGGGGATGCCTTGACATAGTCCTCCTTCTTCGCATCTGCGGGAGGATTTGAGACATCGTCAACCGTAACCTGGAAAGCGTTGTTGAAACGTTTTACTTTGCCGACTATGCATACGAAGTCACCGACGGAGAATATCTTCGAAACGCCGGGTTCGTAGTTGAAGAATTTGCCGGAGATCTCCCCGGTGGAGTCAGAGATTACGAGGTCGACATATTTGCTGCCGCTCTTGGCCTCCCTGACGTCATATTTCTTGAGTATTCCGTTTGCCGTGAATTCTGTGAAATCACTGTATGTTTCAGCCTCGCTGAAGGGGTTAAGCACTATATTTGCCATATTTTACACCTCGACCGAAATTATACCATAAGTCTTTTATAAAAGTAATGTTTATGTTAAAATACTTTCATATTTTGAAAAGGAGCTTTTTATGAAAAACTGCTTTGAAACAATCGAGATAGCGCCCGCTGTCAGACTGTGTTCCTACGAGACTGACAGGTTCACGAACGCGCGAATCGGCATCTCTTTTGCAATGCCGCTCGACAAGGACAGAATCAGCGATATTTCAATGATTCCGTTTCTGCTCTGCCGCTCCTCGGAGGACTATCCGTCTTTTATTGAAGTCAGCAGACGTGCCTATGAACTCTACGGTGCGGATATTCATCCCTATGTGACAAAACAGGGTGACAATCACATTGTCGGCATAACTCTTGAACTGCTCAACAACAGATTTGCTCTTGAGGGCGAGGATATTGCATTGGAAGGCGCGAAGTTCCTCTTTGACATGGTCTTCAGACCGAATCTCAGGGACGGAGGCTTTGTGCCCGAGGAACTTGAAATCCAGCGCAGAATTGCCTCTGAAAAAGTTATGAGCCTCGTAAATGACAAACGCCTCTATGCGAAGTACCGCCTTGAGAAGGAGATGTTCGCAGGCGAGAACTTTGCCGAGTACATACACGGTACGCCGGAGGGCATTGCCGCGGCAACACCGCAGAGCGTATATGCCGCTTACGGCGACATGCTACGCGGAGGCAGGGTTCAGCTCAGCACAGTGGGCTCCGCTGACCCGAAAGCCATAGCGGACCTGTTTGCCGGCTATCTGGAAGGTATTGAGCGTGAACCTTATATGCTCTTCTCGTCAATTGTCGCAGTTGCGGATGAGGTGAAGCATGTATCCGAGGATATGCCCGTAAACCAGGGCAAACTCGTCATGGGCTTCAGGCTCGGCATGACGGATCCGGAAGCGGATTACCCGAAGTACAAGATGATGTGCAGCCTCTTCGGAGCGGGTGTCCACTCGAGGCTCTTCAATGTCGTACGCGAGCAGATGAGTCTCTGCTACTACTGCTCCTCGAGCGTAAACCGCAAGAAGGGCTGTATGCTGGTCCAGAGCGGACTTGAGAATGAGAACGCAGAGGTGGCCGAGAAGGAGATCTTAAACCAGCTGCGCTATGTGGCTGAGTCCTCGACAGAGGATGACCTTGAAAAGGCCAGACTCTCTATTGCCGATGAATACAAGTCAATCTGCGATACACCTGACATGATTGCCGGATGGATTGATTCCCAGTGCCTCGACGACGAGATTGAGACACCCGAGCAGCATGTGGCATCACTCATGGCCGTAACGCTTGACGATGTAAAATCCGCGGCAGCGGCAGTGACACTTGACACTGTGTATATGCTCCGCGCAGAGGAGGTGCAGTCATGAATATACGTGAAATAAAGAATGACCTCCTGAACGATTCCTACTTTGAGATTGAGCACGACTCGGGACTTACGATCTTCGTGTATCCCAAGGCCGGCTACTCAAGTTCCTATGCGATATTCGGAACCGATTACGGTTCAGTGGATGCCGACGGCATACCGAACGGTACAGCGCATTTCCTTGAACACAAGCTCTTCGAGTCCGATGAGCTTGATGCCTTCAAGCGCTTTGCCGAGACGGGCGCGTCGGCCAATGCCTATACGACGTTCGATCGCACCTGCTACCTTTTCAGCTGCGGTGCGAACTTTAAACAGAATCTCGAAATACTTCTCGACTTCGTAACCCATCCCTATTTCACACAGGAGACCGTGGAGAAGGAGCAGGGTATAATCGGTCAGGAGATAAAGATGTACGAGGACGACCCCATGTGGCGCTCTCTCTTCAATCTTCTGAAGGCGGCCTACAGCAACCATCCGGTTCGCGTAGACCTCGCCGGTACGGTTGAGTCAATTGCCGAGATTACGGCGGACACACTCTATGACTGCTACAACAAGTTTTACAGCCTCTCAAACATGGCTCTTGCCTGCGTCGGTAACACGACGGTTGAAGAGGTTCTTGAGGTCGCGGACAAGGTGCTGCCCGGCAAGGCGCCGAAGGGCGAACCCATAAAGCGCAGCTTTGATGAACCCTATGAGGTTAAAGAGAAATATGTCGAGGAGAAGATGAGTGTCGCCATTCCTCAGTTCGCCCTCGGTTTCAAACTGGCGCAGGGCAGCGACACGGGCGCAAGGCCCGAAGTGAGAGAGAAAATCATCACTGCCGTCGTGCTTGACTGTATCCTCGGTTCAACGACGGAGTTCTATAACGAACTTCTGCGTGACGGCTACATCTCCCCGAACTTCGGGGCGGAGTTCTTCGCCGGACCGGGTTCAAAGCTTCTGCTATTCATGGGCGACAGCAGGGATCCGAAATATGTCGCCGAGGTCATAAAGAAAAGGCTCGCAGAGGTTAGGGAGACAGGCATACCGAAGGAGGACTTCGAGCGCACACGCAAGGCCCACTACGGCCTGGCGGTCATGGACTTCAACGATGTCCAGGGAATCGCGAACATGCTTGTCGTCTCCCGCTTTGAACATGCGAGTATTTATGATGATCTTGAAGTGTACAGAACACTCACGCTTGAAGAGGTCAATGCTTATCTTAAAGACCGGGTTGACGTTGACAACGCATCCCTGTCGGTCATTCTTCCGAAGGAGTAACTTATGTCTGATTACACCATAGTATATTTCAATGCGATAAAACGCGGCTTTTCTGTACCGTCCACGCTCGCGGATTTCACCATCGGAAATCTGGAGTTTACGGTAAAGTGGTACGGTGTGCTTATAGCCACGGGTTATCTTCTCGCCCTGATATTCTGCACGAAACTTGCAAGGCGGGCTAAGATAGATGTAGACGCTCTCTATGACGCAATCATCTGGGGCACCCTGGGCGGTATTATAGGCGCGAGAGCCTACTATGTGCTCTTCAATCTGCCGTATTATCTCGCCAATCCCTCTCATATCCTGCGGATATCGGAGGGCGGCCTCGCCATCTATGGCGGCGTCATAGGAGGCGGTCTCGTGGCTGTTTTGGTCTGCAAGATAAAGAAACTCCACCCGCTCGACGTCTTGGACCTTGCCGCCGTCGGTTTTCTGATCGGCCAGGGGCTCGGCCGCTGGGGTAATTTCACAAACCAAGAGGCCTTCGGTTACAACACATCACTCCCCTGGGGCATGATGAGCGACAAGACCTCGGAATACCTCATTGAGCATCAGGACTTCATGGTGGCGCACGGTATGACCGTGGAGCCGTATGCCGGCGTTCACCCGACGTTCCTCTACGAGTCACTCTGGTGTATCACAGGCTTCGTCCTTCTCTACTTTATGTTCAGGGACCACAGGAAGTTCCGCGGACAGATAGCCCTGTCATATGGTGTATGGTACGGCTTTGAACGCTCCATCGTCGAAGGACTCAGGACAGACAGTCTCTACATCGGTGCAACAAATATACGTGTTTCACAGGTATTGTCTATTGCACTTTGTGTGGTATGTTTGGTATTATTAGTTGTGAAATTTGCGAAATACAGGAAGAATCCGACGGAAATCGTCACGGATAAACCGGATGAGGAGGAAGTTTCAAATGAGCAAGAGAAAGCAGAAGAAGCTTGAAGCACAGAAAGCTCAGGAACTTCGTGAAATGCTCGCGGAGATGACAAAGAAAGAGCGCAAGGCCTACGAGAAGGAACAGGCAGCCATAGCGAAAAAGAAGGCCGAGGCTGAGAAGGCTGCAGCCGAGAAGGCCGAAAAGAAGGCCGCGAAGAAGGCGGCGGCTGTCGCGAAGGCGAAGAAGCGCTCAAAGAAGAGAACAAAGCGTACGAACCGCGTAAAGAAGGTTGTAAGAAAGCAGATGTTCTCAAAGAAGGCCGCAAAAAGAAAGAAAAAAGCACTGGGCAGACTTTAAGCTCACGGGAGTCAAGTTTTTCTTGACTCCCTTTTTAACGCGTGTTATAATACATCTCGCCGCATATTCCGGGTAGGGCTTGAAAAAGCCCGTAAGTAAAGCAATTTTCACCTGTCGTAGCGAGTCTGAAACAAAGGAATGAAAAGAATGTACGCAGTAGTAGAAACAGGCGGAAAACAGTACAAGGTTTCCGAAGGCGACGTTCTCTACGTTGAGAAGCTCGACGTAAAGGAAGATGCCAAGGTTATTCTTGATAAGGTTCTCGCCATCGGTACAGAAAAAGGTCTCAAGGTAGGCACTCCTTATGTCAAGGGCGCAGCTGTTGAGGCAAAGGCTTTAAAGAACGGCAAGGCAAAGAAAATCCTTGTTATGACTTACAAGCCGAAGAAGAACGAAAAACGCAAGATGGGCCACAGACAGCCTTATACGAAACTTGAGATTCTCAAGATTTCCGAGAAGGCAGCCAAGGCTACAGAAGATAAAGCCGAGAAGCCGGCCGCTGAAAAGAAGGCAGCAGCTCCGAAGGCAGAGGCCGAGAAGAAGGCTCCTGCAAAGAAGGCGGCAGTTCCGAAGGCAGAGGCTGAGAAGAAGGCTCCTGCAAAGAAGGCGGCAGCTCCGAAGGCAGAGGCCGAGAAGAAGGCTCCTGCAAAGAAGGCGGCAGCTCCGAAGGCAGAGGCTGAGAAGAAGGCTCCTGCAAAGAAGGCAGCAGCTCCGAAGGCAGCAGCTGAGAAGAAAGCTCCTGCAAAGAAGGCTCCGGCAAAGAAAGAGACAAAGGCTGAATAAGAAGGGAGTGTAAGTTTCTATGGCACATAAGAAAGGTATGGGTTCTACCCGTAACGGTCGTGACTCCGAAAGCAAACGCCTCGGTGTCAAGAGAGCAGACGGTCAGTTTGTTCTTGCAGGCAACGTCCTTGTAACGCAGAGAGGAACACACATCCACCCCGGCAACAATGTCGGCAAGGGTTCAGATGATACACTCTTCGCCAAGATTGACGGTCGCGTTAAGTTCGAGAGAATGGGCAAAGACCGCAAGAAGGTCTCTGTTTACGCGGTAGAAGAACAGTAATCACAAAAGAGCAGGTCGGATGACCTGCTCTTTTCTTTATTTGACGAAAGGGCATTACAATACTATAATTAGGTATCATTTTAAGAGGGAGTTTATATATGAATCCTTCAAGAGTATATGTCGGCGTAGACTTGGCTGCCATCTCGGAAAACGTAAAGAATATCAAGGACAAGGTCGGACCGGACGTCAAAGTCATGGCTGTCATAAAGACTGACGGCTACGGACACGGTGCGGTGGCAATTGCTCATGCCTTAAATGACACGGGCGTGCATTCCTTTGCCGTCGCGACAATAGATGAGGCGCGCGAACTGCGCAGCTCGGGTATCAGGAATCCCATTCTGATACTGGGCTATGTATTTCCGAACGACCTTCAGGATGTCATAGATTACAACATCACTTCGACTGTATTTTCCTATGAATCGGCCAAAATGATTTCCGATTATGCCGCTGAGCGTGAAAAGACTGCCAAGATTCACATAAAACTCGATACCGGCATGGGCCGTATAGGCTTCATTCCATGCAGGGAGTCAGTTGAGGAAATAAAGAGAATATTCAGCCTTCCGAACATTGAGGTAGAGGGCGTATTCTCGCATTTCGCAAAAGCCGACGAGGCAGATCTCGCCCCCGCCAGGGAGCAGGCAAAACTCTTTGAGAACTTTGTAAGTGAACTTGAAGCAGAGGGTTGCAAGTTCGCCATAAAGCATATCTGCAACTCCGCCGGAGTACTTGCCTTAAACGAGAACTATGACAATATGGTAAGGGCCGGAATTATTATTTACGGCCTTTTACCGAGCGCGGAAGTAAAGTGCGACATAGCTTTGAAGCCTGCGCTTGAGCTGGTTTCACATGTGGCATATGTCAAGGAGGTAGGCGCAGGTTTCACCGTAAGTTACGGCTCAACCTATACGACTACCGGCGACACGAAGATAGCGACGATTCCGGTGGGCTACGGCGACGGTTATCCGCGCTCGCTCTCCGGAAAAGGCCGTGTAATCATAAACGGCTGCTACGCGCCGATTATCGGCCGCGTATGTATGGACCAGTTTATGGTGGATGTCACGGATGTCCCGGATGTCAGACAGGGCGATGAGGTCAAACTGATAGGCAGACAGGGAAACTGTGAGATAACGGTGGATGAGATTGCCGGAATCGCCGGCACGATAAATTATGAAATAGTCTGCGGTATCAATAAGCGCGTACCCAGGATTTACAGATACTGAGGAGATTTTAGTGAGAAGAGTACTGGCATATTTAAAACCATACATTCCTCTGGTAATACTTTCCATTGCGTTCCTTGTCGGTCAGGTCTATACGGAGCTCTCGCTTCCGAACCTCATGAGCGACATAGTGGACAAGGGAATATTGCTTCAGGGGATTACACCTGAAGAGAGAAACGGATTTATCAGGTCCATCGGACTTGAGATGCTGGGTGTCTCTCTTCTTTCCATTGCCTGCGCAATAGGTTCAAGTTTCTTTGCAATCCGTATCTCCGCGGGAGTTTCAAGGAGACTCCGCAGAGATCTGTTTGCCAAGGTGAATGAGTTCTCAAACGCGGAGATAAGCAAATTCTCCACTGCATCACTCATAACCAGGACAACGAACGATGTAACGCAGGTACAGAACTTCATAACAATGGGACTCATGATGATGCTCTTCGCACCCTTCATGGGTCTCGGTTCGGTTTATATGGCGCTCACACTTTGTAGGGAACTCTCCTGGACTGTTCTCACCGCGGTAATAGTGATAATAGTCATTCTGGGCATACTCATGGTGGTTGTAATGCCGAAGTTCAAGGCATTGCAGAAACTCACCGACAGACTCAATCTTGTCTCCCGTGAGGGACTTTCCGGTATGATGGTTATCCGCGCGTTCGGAAATGAGGAACACGAGGCGGAGCGTTTCCGCGAGGCCAATGAGGACCTCACATTTACGACCAGGTTTGTAATGCGCTCGATGGCCCTCATGGGACCGGTCATGGCACTTATAATGTCCGGACTTCAGCTCGCAATCGTGTGGTTTGGAGCAAAGCTCATAAACCTGCAGGAACTCCAGCTCGGTGAGATGATGGCGTTCCTTCAGTATGCGCAGCATATACTCATATCGTTCCTCTTTGTTTCGGCAATATTTATCATGATACCCCGTGCACAGGTCTCGGCGCAGCGTGTAGCCGAGGTGCTTGACACGGAGATAAGCATAAAGGACAAGGAAGGCGCGGAGGACTTTGACAATGTCAGAGGCGAGGTCGTGTTCGACCACGTCTCATTCCGTTATCCCGACGCGGAGGAAGACGTTATAACCGACGTGTCATTCACGGCGAAACCCGGCGAGACGACGGCCTTTATCGGCTCGACGGGCTCCGGCAAGTCCACACTCATAAACCTCGTCCCGAGGTTTTATGACGTGACTGCCGGCTCAATAAAAATAGACGGCCGCGACATAAGGGATGTAAAGCTTCACGATCTTCGTGAGGCCATAGGTTATGTCCCGCAGAAGGCCGTCCTGTTTTCCGGCACGATTGAGTCAAACGTGAAATACGGAAATGACAGCGAAGATATCAGCGAGGCCATAGAAGTCGCGCAGGCGGCAGAGTTCGTCTATGAGAGGGAGGAGGGCATAGAGGCCCCGATTTCCCAGGGCGCGACCAATGTCTCGGGCGGACAGAAGCAGAGGCTTTCAATCGCCCGCGCTCTTGCGAAAAAACCGCCGATTTACGTCTTTGACGACAGCTTCTCGGCACTCGATTTCAAAACCGACGCTGCGCTTCGCGCGGCTTTAAAGAAATATACCGGCGCATCGACGGTCCTTATCGTCGCACAGCGCGTCTCCACTATCATGAACGCACAGCAGATTATAGTGCTTGATGAGGGAAAAGTGGCAGGCAAGGGAACCCACAGGGAACTCCTTGAGACCTGTCCTTATTACAGGGCTATCTGCGAGTCCCAACTTTCAAAGGAGGAGCTCGGCTAATGGCACAGGCATCAGAGATTAAAGTCCAGGCTCGTCCTCAGAGAATGGGACGCGGACCCGGATCGATAATGATGGGCGAGAAGGCCAAGGACTTCAAGGGTACGACAAAGCGTTTCCTGAAGTTTGTAGCGCCTTACAAGTATAAACTTCTTTTAGTGGTATTTCTCATAGTTGCCGCTACACTTCTTCAGCTCCTCGGACCGAAGATCCTCGCACAGGCCACGGACACGGTCGCCGAAGGCGTAAAGAATATTGCCGCGGGCAAAGGCGGAATAGACTTTGAGCGTATAGGACATATTGCGCTCATGGGTATTGCCGTGTTCGGCACCGGCCTTCTGCTCCAGTATATTCAGGGTTTCATCATCGCGGGCGTCACTGCGAAAATCGCCTTTAACCTCCGTGAGAGTATTGAAAACAAAATCAACAGACTTCCCATATCGTTCTTCAACACGACCAGTCTGGGCGATGTATTGTCGCGCATAACAAACGATGTAGATACCATCAACCAGAACTTGAACCGCACCATGGCACAGGCTATAGAGTCCATCGTCATGGTTTTGGGCGTATTCGTGATGATGCTGACGATAAGCGTCAGGCTGACACTTGTAATTCTTGTCACGCTGCCGCTCTCGGGCCTTGTAATGGCCGTTGTCATGAAGGCTTCGCAGAAGCACTTCTTCGCGCATCAGAACTACCTCGGCGCAGTAAACGGACGCGTTGAGGAAATCTACGGCGGCCATGTCGCCGTAAAGGCCTTCAACGGCGAGGACGATGCGCTCGAGGCCTTCGACAAGGACAATGACAAGCTCTACGAGGCCGCCTGGAAGTCCAACTTCATCTCAGGCCTCATGAGGCCGTTCATGGTACTTATAGGTAATATAGGCTATGTCCTTGTCGTCATCTTCGGAGCGCGTATGACGCTATCCGGCTCGATGACGATAGGCGGCATTCAGGCCTTCATAATGTACGCGCGAAACTTCACACAGCCGATAAGCCAGATAGCGCAGATTTCAAATCAGTTCCAGATGCTTATCGCCGCGTATGAGCGCGTGGATATCTTCCTGAATGCCGAGGAGATAAACGACCCCGAGCCGACAATCTCAACAAAGGACATCGATATAAAGGGCGACATTAAGTTCGATCACGTCCGTTTCGGTTACGAGGATACGGACGAGATAGTCATAAAGGACTTCTCCGCAGACATAAAGGCGGGACAGAAGGTAGCCATAGTCGGTCCGACCGGAGCGGGCAAGACCACTCTCGTAAAACTCCTTATGCGCTTCCATGACCTGAAGGACGGAGCCATCTATGTCGACGGTCATAACATTACCGAATTTGACAGAAGCGATCTCCGTACCGAATTCGGCATGGTGCTTCAGGACACCTGGCTTTATCGCGCCAGCATACGCGACAACATCCGTTACGGTGAACTCACCGCCACGGACGAGCAGGTTGTCGCTGCCGCGAAAGCCGCCCAGGTCCACCACTTCATAAAGACCCTTCCGGGCGGTTATGACATGGAGATAAACGAAGAGGCGAGCAATATCTCCGCCGGTCAGAAACAGCTTCTGACCATAGCGCGTGCAATCCTGTCAAACGCAAAGGTACTGATTCTCGATGAGGCTACATCGTCCGTTGACACGAGGACGGAAGTTCTCATTCAGGAGGCCATGGACAACCTGATGAAGGGACGCACGAGTTTCATCATCGCGCACAGACTTTCAACGATTAAGAATGCCGACCTCATCCTCTGCCTCGATGACGGTGATATTGTCGAGCAGGGCACACACGATGAACTCATGGCAAAGAACGGCTTCTACGCAAATCTCTACAATTCGCAATTTGAAAACGCAGGTTAAAGAATGAAAAACAAAGAGCTGACCGGCGTGGTGTTCGTCATCATCGCCGGTATTCTCTGGGGCACGACGGGAATCTATGTCAGATACTTCACTGACCTGGGCCTGTCATCACTCCAGATAACGGTATTTAAAATGTTCATAGCGGCCGTGGTGCTTCTTCTCTGGTGTCTCATCAGGAACAGGGAGGCACTCAAGGTGAAGAAATCAGACATATGGGTCTTTATGTGCACGGGCTTTATAAGTATGGATTTCTTCACGGTCTGCTATTTCTCGACAATCCAGCAGGCTGACCTCTCAGTGGCAGCAACGCTCCTCTATGCCGCACCGGCCATAGTACTGCTGCTGTCAATAGTGCTGTTCAAGGAGAAGTTCTCCCTTCAGAAGGGTGTGGCCTGCGTCATAGCCTTCCTCGGCTGTTTCCTGGTGTCCGGCCTCGTGGGTTCGGGCATGGCAATACCCGGCAGAGCACTCCTGACCGGCGTGCTCTCGGCCATCGGCTATGCCCTCTACAGTATTTTCGGCCGCATAGCCCTCGACAAGGGATATAATTCGCTTACAATCACGACATATACATTTCTTTTCGCTTTTCTGGGCTCGCTCGTTTTGCTTCGTCCGGCAGAGGTCGCTGCCGCGGCTTCAGTGGCGAAACTTCCCGTATTTATATTCATGCTTGTGGCGATAGCGATAAACGTATCACTTCTGCCGTACGTCTTTTATACGAACGGACTCGCCCGCATAAATGCCTCCAAGGCTTCGATAATAGCCTCAGTCGAACCGGTCACGGCGACGGTTGTGGGAGCTCTGGTATTTAAGGAATATCCGGATATTTACGGATATCTCGGTATAATATGCGTGCTATTTGCAATAATTCTCCTAAATATTCGCATAAAAAATAGAAAAAGTGCATAAATATTCAAAAAGTGCTTGCATAATTATAAAAGAGTGTGTATAATTATGCACATCCAAACGAAAACTTTTCAAATTAACCGGGAGGTAATTAAAATGAAAAAATTACTCGCAGTTTTAATGGCACTTACACTCGTATTTGCGTTTGCCGCCTGCACAAAGCAGCCCGCAGACACAGATGATGCCCAGAAGACACTCATCATGGGTACAAACGCAGCATTCCCGCCCTATGAGTTCGTCGCTGATGACGGCTCATTTGCAGGAATCGACGTTGAGATTGCTCAGGCAGTAGCCGAGAAGCTCGGCATGAAGCTCGAGATCAAGGACATGGAGTTCAACTCACTTATCTCTGCTGTTCAGGGCGGCTCAATTGACATCGCGCTTGCAGGCATGACAGTAACCGATGAGCGTAAAGAGAGCGTAAACTTCTCTGACACATACGCAAAGGGCGTACAGGTTGTTATCGTAAAGGCTGACAGCGCCATTGCCACAGTTGATGATCTCGACGGCAAGACAGTAGGCGTTCAGGCCGGCACAACCGGTGACATCTACTGCACGGAAGATTACGGCCAGGACAACGTTAAGCAGTTCAACAACGGCGCTCTTGCAATCCAGGCCCTTCTCAATGACCAGGTTGACTGCGTTGTAATCGACAACGAGCCCGCAAAGGCATTTGTCGCCGCAAACGAAGGACTCAAGATCCTCGACACAAGTTATGCCGATGAGGACTATGCAGCTGCCATAGCCAAGGAGAACACAGAACTTCTTGACAGCTTCAACAAGGCTCTCGCTGAACTCAAGGCTGACGGCACAATTGACAAAATCGTTGAGAAATACATCAACGCCGACTAAGATACATTATTTGGTTTTCAAAATGAGGAGCGGAGTATATCCGCCCCTTGTTTTGTCTTTATGAGAGCAGGTTTTTTATGACATTCATGAGCTTTTCTTCCTGGCTTGAGACCGCTCCCGCATGGGTGCAGGGTCTGCCGGGAGGTCTGCAAAATTTCATATTCCAGCTTTTCCAGACCTTTGTCTTTGCCGACCGCTGGAAGCTGTTTGCAAACGGACTTAAGATTACCTTTATCGTCACGTTAGGCGCGCTCGCGCTCGGTGTAATCATAGGTCTTGTTCTCGCGATTATCCGTACGCTTTACTGCAGCTATACTGTCAATAAGCCGCCGTTTATTCTGAGGGTCTTAAACGTGTTTACGGAGACTTATCTGACTGTAATCCGCGGTACTCCCATGATGGTTCAGCTTCTTATCATGGGCTTTGTAATCTTCGTTCCCAAAACGGAAATCGGATGTATTGTCTGCGGCATACTGACCCTCGGCATAAACTCGGGCGCGTATGTTGCCGAAATCATCCGTTCCGGCCTTATGTCGATAGACAGGGGACAGACGGAAGCGGGCAGAAGCCTCGGCTTCAACTACGCGCAGACGATGTTCTACATCATAATTCCGCAGGCGGTCAAGAATATTCTTCCGGCGCTCGGCAACGAGATGATAACTCTGCTGAAAGATACATCGCTCGTCTCCGTAATCGCGCTGCGTGACGTGACGAAGCAGGCCCAGAACATACAGAGTCTGACTTACAACGCGCTCGTGCCCTACATCAGTCTTGCGGCAATCTATCTCGTGTTGGTGGTCGGCCTCACGAAGCTTCTTGCCGTGTTTGAGAGGAGGCTGAGAAAGAGTGAACACTGATGATATCGTAATAAAAGTCGAAGGTCTGAAGAAGGCTTTTGGCGATGCAGAAGTCTTAAAAGGCATAGATCTCGACATTCACTCAGGCGAGGTTGTGGTTGTTATCGGAGCATCCGGCTCGGGCAAATCCACATTCCTGCGCTGCCTCAACTGCCTCGAGGATCCGACGGGCGGATGCATTTATTTTGACGGTGTTGACCTCGCCGATGTCTCTGTTGACATAAATATCCACAGACAGAACATGGGCATGGTGTTCCAGCACTTCAATCTTTTCCCGCATATGACTGTTCTGCGCAATATGACCATTGCGCCGATAAAACTAAAGGGGCTGTCCGAAAAGGAGGCCTCCGACAAGGCTTATGAGCTCCTGAAAAGGGTAGGCCTTGAGGACAGGGCAGATGCCTATCCGTCTCAGCTGTCCGGCGGACAGAAGCAGCGTATTGCCATAGTCAGGGCGCTCGCGATGGAGCCGAAAGTAATGCTCTTCGATGAGCCGACCTCGGCTCTCGACCCCGAGATGGTCGGCGAGGTTCTTGATGTTATGAAGGCCCTCGCAAATGACGGCATGACTATGGTTGTTGTCACACATGAGATGGGCTTTGCCCGTGAGGTGGGCGACCGTATCTTGTTTATGGACGACGGTGTAATCGGCGAACAGGGCACACCGGAGGAGGTCTTTGACAATCCTCAGTCCGAGAGGCTCAGGTCTTTCCTTGCGAAGGTTCTTTGATTTTCAGTTGTACTTTATTAAATAATATGTTAAAGTAAAGTGTATCTGTTTTATTTAAAAATTCGGGAGGAAACGAAAAAATGACACTTGCCGAACTCTTAAAAATCGCGGAAGATAACAAGGCTTCCGACGTACATATTACCGTAGGTGTACCGCCGCTTATGCGTGTACACGGTGCTATGATGCCCATACCCAACGAGCCCCGTCTTATGGCCGAGGACGTTGAGGCGCTTGTAAAGGGTATCATGGGTGAGTTCCAGAAGAGAGCTTTCGCCGAGCGCGGCGAAATCGACTTCTCCTTCGGTCTCGCCGGCATGGGCCGTTACCGTGTAAACGTATTCCGTCAGCGCGGTACCACGGCTGCCGTTTTCCGTCTTGTAGGTTCCAAGATTCCTAACCCGCATGACCTCGGCGTACCTCAGGCTGTCATAGACCTCTATGAACTCAAGCAGGGCCTCGTACTCGTAACGGGTCCCACGGGTTCGGGTAAGTCAACAACACTGGCTTCACTCATCGGTCTTATCAATGACAACCTGAACGACCACATAATCACTCTTGAAGATCCCATAGAGTATCTTCACAGACACAATAAGTCGATTGTAAACCAGAGAGAGATAGGCGTTGACACGCGTTCATACGCAGCCGCTCTCCGTGCAGCTCTTCGTGAGGACCCCGATGTTATCCTCGTAGGTGAGATGCGTGACCTTGAGACTATCGCCACGGCCGTAACCGCCGCTGAGACAGGTCACTTGGTCTTCTCGACACTTCATACCATCGGCTGCGCTGAGACAATCGACCGTATCATCGACGTATTCCCGACGGACCAGCAGGACCAGATCAAGGTTCAGCTCTCAATGGTTCTCGAGGCCGTCATTTCACAGAGACTCGTCCCGACAATAGACGGTACCGGACGTGTTGCGGCATTCGAAGTAATGCTTGCAGACTCCGCTATTCGTAACCTCATCCGTGAAGGTAAGAACTATCTCATTCCTTCAAACATGCAGTCCGGTAAGAAGAAGGGCATGCAGACAATGGATGACTGTCTTGCTGAGCTCTACGCTTCAGGCCGTATCGCGAGAAAGAACGCTCTTCTTTACGCAACCGATCCTGACGAGATGCAGAAGAAACTCATGTAACAGAAACGAAGCTCAGCTTGTATTCACAAAGCTGAGCTTTTTGTTTTTAAGGACTATTTATGAAAGAATTCAGTAAAAGACTTGGACTCATAACCCAGATAACGCTGCTGTTCCTGCTCGGCATGGCCCTGACGGGAGTGGTGACCTATATGTCACAGCGCAACAGATCCGAAGCCTCAGTCAGGCAGCTGATTGAGCAGAGCGCTGACCAGGTATCTGCAGATGTCATATATGCAATCAAGGAATATCCCGCGTATCACTGGCTTCTCAACTATTGGTATACGAATGCCGACAGTCTCGACATTGAATATGATGTGGATTACACCGGCGGCACGAAAACAAAGGAGAAGACGGAACTGTTTTTAGAGCACAATCCGGGCTTTAAGATGAAATACGCGACAGCGGAGGACATAGCGACTCTCTCCGATGAGGACAAGAAGCTCTATGCTGAGATCACATACTCCTGGCTTATAACCCGCTTAAACGAGATAAAGCGTTCATATGGACCGGACTTTGTCTTCTGTGTCATTGCGACTGAAGAATATGACGGACAGTTCTTCCTTGTAAGTGCCGCAGATGAAGGCGCAAAACGCGGTGAGAAATACGGGGAGGTATACAGGCTCGGCAAGACCGTAACTGTTTCTGAGAGCCAGCAGGAAGCGATGATGCAGGCTTCGAAGTACACCAAGCATCTCGCTCCGGCAGGAGTCTATGTCGACTATTACGAGTTTATCACCAAGGTGGCCGGACTTGATCTGTTTGTAGGTCTTACATATGACCTTTCCGAAATAAATGCTCAGATTGATTCACAGACAAGGAACGGCACAATAGCCGCAGTAATATATCTGATGCTGCTGCTCTTCCTGCTGCTCCTGGTACTACTCTTCTTCGTTGTACGTCCTCTGAAAGTAATTCAGAAAAACATCGGAACCTACAAGGACACAAAGGACAGCAGCACGGTTGAAGACGGTCTGGAATCAATTAAGGTACATAACGAAATCGGTGAGCTCTCAGCGGATGTTTTGAGTCTCGCCAAAGAGATGGACTCATACATCGCAAATATCAAGGATATGACCGCTGAGAGTGAGCGTATCAATGCCGAACTTTCACTCGCAACGCGAATCCAGGCGGATATGCTGCCCAGCATTTATCCGGCATACCCGGACAGAAATGAGTTTGAAATCTACGGCTCCATGGACCCCGCGAAGGAGGTCGGAGGAGACTTCTACAACTTCTTCCTCATCGACGATGACCACCTCTGCCTCACAATTGCCGATGTCTCCGGCAAGGGTGTTCCGGCAGCGCTGTTCATGATGGTCACCGAAATCGTAATCGCGGAAAATGCCCAGGGCGGCAAGACTCCGGCGCAGATCCTCATGGATACGAACAACGCCATCTGCGAGTACAACCGTGAGGAGATGTTCGTCACCGTCTGGGTCGGAATACTTGAAATCTCAACCGGTAAGATAATCGCTGCCAACGCCGGACATGAGTATCCGATAATCACCGATGAAAACGGGGATTTCCAGATTTTCAAGGACAAGCACGGCTTTGTCATAGGCGGCATGTCCGAAATTAAATATACGGACTATGAGATGCAGCTTAAACCGGGTTCAAAACTTTTCCTCTACACCGACGGTGTTCCGGAGAGTACGAACAAGGAGGACGAACAGTTCGGTCTTGAACGCGCCCTTGCGGTTTTAAATAACAATAAAGACTGCACACCGGAAGAACTCAACCGGGCCGTCAGAGCCGCTGTCGAAGAATTCGCCGACGGTGCAGAACAGTTCGACGATATAACAATGCTTTGTCTTGAATATAATGGTGGGTCAGATATGGGTATTAAAACTGAAGCAAGCGATGCAAACCTCGACAAAATCCTTGACTACGTCAACGCAAAATTCGAGGAGGCCGGTGCCTCCCCGAAGGTGATCACGGAACTTGCCATTGCCGTTGAGGAGATTTACATAAATGTAGCTCACTACGCCTACAAGCCTGATACAGGCCCCGCAACGGTAAAAGTCGATATCGACAAGGAAAACAGAGTGGGCACAGTCACCATCTCTGACAACGGAAAACCGTACAATCCTCTTGAGAGAGAGGATCCCGACATAACCGCATCCGCCGAGGACAGGCCGATAGGCGGTCTCGGAATCCTCATGACAAAGAAGCTTGTCGATGAGGCGGTGTACGAGTACAAAGACAATCAGAATGTGATGAAACTCAAAAAAGCATTCTGATGATATACATTTCAGTATATGCAAAAAAAACAGATTCCGTCTCAAAACGGAGTCTGTTTTTTTGCCAAATTAAGACCTGCCGATTTGGTTAATTTGCACAGTTGAATTTACACTTTGATATCTTGATTTGTTAATGTTTTATATTCTATAATGGGAGTGAGTTATGGGCTGTGAAACTGCCCGGAAGGAGGAAAATTATGAAAAGACTTATCGCAATTTGTTTAGCCCTCGTTCTTGTATTCAGCCTTGCGGCTTGTACAAAGGGCGGCGGCGGAACAGACGCAAAGAAGGGTTCGGTATACTTCCTTAACTTTAAACCTGAGGCTGATGAGGCATGGCAGGCTATCGCCAAGTCCTACACCGAGCAGACAGGCGTACAGGTTAAAATAGTTACGGCTGCATCGGGCGAGTATGACAAGACTCTCGCAGCTGAACTTGATAAGGACGCCGCTCCCACAATGTTCCAGGTCGGTAATGTAGGCGCTGTTGAGACATACGGTGACTACTGCTACGACCTCAAGGGTTCAAAGTTTGAAGGCGAGCTTACAACAGATGCTTATAACCTTTATGACGCAGACGGAAAACTTTGCTCAATCGGTTATTGCTACGAGTGCTACGGCATTATCGTAAACAAGGCTCTCCTCGATACTGCCGGCTACAAAGTAGAGGACATTAAAGACTTCGCTTCTCTTAAGAAGGTAGCTGACGACATCCACGCACGTGCTGCTGAACTCGGTTTCGATGCATTCACAAGCGCAGGCCTTGACAGTTCTTCATCATGGAGATTCTCCGGTCACCTTGCCAACATGCCTCTTTACTACGAGTTCGAGAAGGACGGAGTAAAGGCTCAGCCCGCTGAAATCAAGGGCACATACCTTGATCTCTACAAGAACATCTGGGATCTCTACATCACTGACTCAGCTACAACAGGCGCTGCCGTTGTTACAGCTACAGGTGACGAGTCCGAAGCAGAGTTCTATAACGGCAAAGCCGCTTTCTATCAGAACGGTTCCTGGGAATTCGCAAGCCTTACCGAGAAAGGCATGAAGGCTGAAGACCTCGCCATGATTCCGATTTACTGCGGAGCTGAAGGCGAAGAGAAGGCCGGCCTCTGCTGCGGAACAGAGAACTGCTGGGCAGTCAATGCCACAGCTTCCAAGGCTGACATAGAAGCTACTCTTGACTTCATGTACTGGATGGTAACATCTGAAGAAGGCACAAAGATGATGGCTGAACAGTTCGGCCCCTGCCCGTTCAAGAAGGCTGCCACACCTGAAAACGTATTCTTTGCTCAGGCAAATGAATACACAGCTGCCGGCAACTATGTTGTAACATGGGCATTTAACTGGACCCCTGCAGTTGATGACTGGCGCGCCGGCGTCGTTGACGCTCTCGCTCAGTACACCGCAAAGGGCGGTTCATGGGATAAGGTAAAGGAAGCATTTGTTGACGGTTGGGCAACACTCTATGCTAAAGACCACGCTTAATCCCTGAGTAATCTTTAAGCTTTCGGGGCGGGCGTATTTCGCGCCCGCCCTTATCTTTGTAAAAGGGTGGAATGCATTTGACGGCTTTAAATTCAAAACTTATCAGGCGTCCTATCCAGCGTTACGTCTGGTTGTTCCTGCTTCCGACATTCGCTGCTTTCTGTATAGGATTCCTTTATCCTTTCTTCAAAGGATTCTACCTGTCTTTCTGTAAATTCAGAATCACTAAAGACGCGACTTTCACGGGCTTTGAAAACTACAAGTCGATTTTCCATGATACGAGTTTTCTCCACGCCTTCTGGTACACCGCTCTTTTCGCGGCAGTATCACTCATTTTCATAAATGTCTTTGCATTTATAATCGCGTATTTTCTGACCCAGGGTATAAAAGGTGCAAACCTTTTCCGTACGGTATTTTTCATGCCGAACCTCATCGGCGGTATCGTACTCGGATATATTTGGTCAATGATATTTGACGGTATTCTGATAAGATACAACACTGCCGTTACACTTGAGACAAAGTACGGTTTCTGGGGTCTCATAATTCTCATCTGCTGGCAGCAGATAGGATATATGATGATTATCTACATCGCCGGTCTTCAGGCTATCCCCGAGGATATGATGGAGGCTGCTGAGATAGACGGAGCTTCAAAGTGGCAGAAACTCTGGAAGATCACCATTCCCAACATGATGCCTTCCTTCACAATCTGCACATTCCTGTCACTGACGAACGGATTCAAGCTCTATGACCAGAACCTTGCTCTGACAAACGGCCGTCCCTACATACAGGAGGGCGGTACGGTCATCAAGACCACGCAGATGCTTGCGCTCAACATAGTGGACTCGTTCTACTCAAGCCTCACAAACAGAGGCCCGGGCCAGGCTAAGGCAGTTGTATTCTTTATTCTTGTTGCGGGCATAAGCATAGCTCAGCTTACCTTTACCCGCAGGAAGGAGGTACAGCAATAATGAAACGAGAAGTACAGAGAAAGCGCATGCTGAGTGTTGCTTTCGCGCTCATTTCGATATTCTACCTCTTTCCCGTTTTCGTTGTTCTGATGAACTCATTCAAGTCGAACGGCTCAATCAACACGGAGACGTTTGCTTTCCCGAATGAGAGTTCCTTCATGGGTCTTCAGAACTATATTAAGGGCATGACCTTCGGCAACTATCCGTTCTTTAAGTCCGTATTCTTCAGTTTCTTCATAACTGTTGTTTCATCGGCACTTATCCTGCTCTGCTGCTCAATGGCCGCATGGTATATCGCGAGGGTCGGAGATAAGGCGTGCAATACGGTTTATTACCTCTGCGTTTTCTCCATGGTAGTGCCTTTCCAGATGGTCATGTTTACATTGTCCCGTACGGCTGACAAGCTCGCGCTTGATACGCCGTGGACGATTCCCGTTGTTTATCTGGGATTCGGAGCGGGCCTCGCGATTTTCATGTTTGTCGGATTCGTAAAATCGATTCCCCTGGAAATTGAGGAGGCCGCTGCGATAGACGGTTGCGGACCTATCCGTACATTCTTTATGGTGGTTCTTCCGATGCTCAAGCCTACGCTTATCTCAGTCGGCGTACTTGAGATAATGTGGGTATGGAACGACTACCTTCTTCCTTACCTCGTGCTCGACAGGAATCAGTATATGACAATACCGATTCACATCCAGTACCTGAAGGGAAGCTACGGAACGGTGGATATGGGTGCCACAATGGCCCTCATTCTGCTCTCGATTGTTCCTGTAATAATATTCTACTTAATCTGCCAGAAGCACATTATCAAGGGTGTCGCGGCAGGTGCAGTAAAGGGTTAATGGTATGATTAAAAGAAGCAGCGGTATTCTGATGCCGGTGTCCTCACTGCCGTCGCCGTACGGAATAGGTACACTGGGTAAAGCCGCTTACGATTTTGTTGATTTTCTCAGCGATGCAAACCAGTCCTGGTGGCAGATGCTGCCGCTCGGCCCGACAAGTTACGGCGACTCACCCTACCAGAGTTTCTCCACCTTTGCCGGAAATCCGTACTTTGTCGATCTCGATATGCTTGTTGAGGACGGTCTTCTTCAGAAGAGCGACCTTAAAGGCATGGATTTCGGCACTGAAGAGACCAAGGTTGACTACGCAAAAATCTACAGAAGCAGATTTGACGTACTCAGAAAAGCGGTCGCGAATTCTACCGGCAGAGACGAAGAGGGCTTTAAGAAATTCTCGGAAGAGAACGCCTGCTGGCTGCACGACTATGCACTCTACATGGCCGTAAAGTGCAAAAACGACATGAAGTCGTGGCTCGAATGGGATGATGAGGACATACGTCTTCACAGGCCGGAAGCGGTCGCCCGCTATGGCGAAGAACTGAAGGACGATGTATTCTTCTACGAATATGTTCAGTACCTCTTCTTTAAACAGTGGGACGCGCTGAGGGCCTATGCCAAGGAGACCGGTATCGGCATAATAGGCGACATACCCATTTACGTCGCCCTCGATTCCGCAGATGTCTGGGCAGATCCGAAGCAGTTTCAGCTCGATGAGAAGAACTGTCCTAAAGAGGTGTCAGGCGTGCCACCGGACTATTTCTCGAAGGACGGACAGCTCTGGGGCAACCCCCTCTATGACTGGGACTTCATGAAGTCGGACGGATACGGCTGGTGGATACGCCGCATAGAGGGCGCGCAGCGCCTCTATGACGTAATCCGTATTGACCATTTCAGAGGCTTTGAAGCCTACTGGGCAGTGCCCTTTGACGCTGAGACGGCCAAGGACGGCCGTTGGGTCAAAGGCCCCGGAATGGACCTCGTAGGCACTCTGAAGAACTGGTTCTGGAACATTCAGTTCATCGCGGAGGATCTGGGCTTCCTGACTGACGAGGTCAGGGATCTCCTGAGAGAATCAACATTCCCCGGAATGAAGATTCTTCAGTTCGCGTTTGATTCACGTGAACCTTCAAACTATCTTCCTCACACATATGATGAGAACTGTGTATGTTACATCGGTACACATGACAACACAACAATCATGGCGTGGAAGGATGAGACGAAGAAGGCGGATCTGAAATTCGCGCAGCAGTACCTCGGACTAAATAAGGAAGAGGGCCTCGCGTGGGGAATGATACGCGGCGGCATGAGTTCAGTTGCTTCACTCTTCATAACCCAGATGCAGGACTATCTGGAACTCGGCGCCGAGGCCCGTATGAACACACCGGGCACGGTCGGCGGAAACTGGCAATGGCGCATGACAAGTAAGCAGATTACAAAAAAGCTGACTGAAAGAATCGCTGAGACCACAAGAATCTACGGAAGGAGTAACGATAAATGGCTGAAGTCATTTTACGAGACATAAAGAAGGTTTACCCTCACTCCGAAACAAAGAGAACCGGACTTTTCAAAAAGAAGAAGGTAACGGAACAGCACAGGGTAAGTCATCTGAAGATAACCGAAGAGGGTGTAGTTGCCGTTGACAATTTCAACCTCGAAATAAAAGATCAGGAATTCATTGTACTCGTCGGCCCGTCAGGATGCGGTAAGTCTACGACTCTCCGCATGATAGCGGGTCTTGAGGACATAAGCGGCGGTGAGCTCATCATAGACGGCAATGTCATGAATGACGTACCGCCGAAAGAGCGTGACATAGCCATGGTTTTCCAGAACTATGCCCTTTATCCGCATATGACTGTCCGTGAAAACATGGCCTTCTCCCTGAAAATCAAAGGTCTTCCGAAGGAAGAGATAGAAAAGAAGGTTGAGGAGGCTGCCGAGATACTCGATATCACACAGTATCTTGACAGAAAGCCTAAGGCCCTCTCGGGCGGCCAGCGCCAGCGTGTCGCCATCGGCCGCGCCATTGTGCGTAATCCCAAGGTTTTCCTCATGGATGAGCCGCTCTCAAACCTTGATGCGAAACTTCGTAACCAGATGCGCGCAGAGATAATTAAACTCCGTTCGCGTATCAATACAACCTTCATTTACGTAACCCACGACCAGACCGAGGCTATGACGCTCGGTGACCGGATAGTTATCATGAAGGACGGAGAAGTCCAGCAGATAGGTACTCCGCAGGAAGTTTTCGATCATCCTGCAAACCTCTTTGTTGCCGGATTTATAGGTATGCCGCAGATGAATATGTTCGATGCGGAGCTTGTCAGGGACGGTGATAAGTATTGTGTAAAGCTCAATGACTTTACAGCAGAGCTCTCCAAGGAGAAAACAGAGCGCCTGCTTGCCAAGGACGTTCAGTCTCAGCCGGTGACATTGGGTGTTCGCCCGGAGCATGTTGAACTCGCGAAGAAGGGTGTGGACGCCACTGTCGACGTATCCGAGATGATGGGCTCTGAGGTACACCTTCACGTAAATGTTGAGGGTAAGGACGCCATAATCATCGTACCCACACTTGATCTCGAAAGTTCAGATTTCAAGATGGGCGATAAAGTGACCTTTAATTTCGGAGGCAATGTAGCCCACATCTTCTCCAAGGAAGACGAGAAGAACTTGGAGTGGTAAACCGCGCAGGTACAGGGAAAACAGTCCGATAAAGCAATGAAATGACTTTCGGGGAGCATGGGTTTTTACCTGCGCTTCCCGAAAGTTTTAAATTAAATATTGAATTTTGCACAATTTTATTGTTTAATATCTAATGTAAAATGCAAATAGAAAGAGGACTGTCCCATGAACACAGCAGGTGAATTCGCAGACATCCAGGATTACATCACCAAAGGTGTCGAAAGAATAGTCGGTGATGCCGTAAAGGCCACCCTTAAAAATCCGCGCGAGAGCGCATTCATTCTCAAGTTTGCCGAGGCCAGCAGAGCTGCGTCGAAAAAGAGAAGAGCGGCAGAGGATGCCGGCGAGCATATTCCGTCCTTCCTCATTGCCAGTATCACAAGTCAGTGCAATCTCCATTGTGCAGGCTGTTACTCACGCTGCAACAACGCAACAGTTGACACGGAACCCGTAAGCCAGCTTACGGCAGAGGAGTGGGGAAGAATCTTTGACGAGGCCGAAGACCTCGGTATAAGCTTCATCCTTCTCGCAGGCGGCGAGCCCATGCTCCGTCGTGACGTAATTGAAGAGGCCGGCAAGAGGCCGAATCTCATGTTCCCGATTTTCACGAACGGAACATATATGGGCGAGCGCTACTACGACCTTCTCGACAAGTGCCGCAACATTGTCCCGATTATGAGTATTGAGGGCGAAAAAGAGACTACAGACGAAAGACGCGGTGAGGGCGTATATGACAAGCTCATCAGCAATATGGATGAACTTCAGAAGCGCGGTCTCATGTACGGTGCTTCCGTCACGGTCACAACAGAGAATATCAAAGAAGTCACATCTGACGAGTTTTTGAACAAACTCTCAGACAGAGGCTGCAAGATTGTAATCTATATTGAGTATGTTCCCGTCACGGAAGAGGCAACACACCTCGCCCCCGGAGATGAGGAGCGCGAGTATCTCGCAAGTGAAATTGACAGAATCCGCAGAGAGGGTAACGACATGGTATTCGTTTCTTTCCCCGGTGACGAGAAGAAGTCCGGCGGCTGCATTGCCGCAGGCAGAGGTTTCTTCCACATCAACTCACACGGCGGTGCAGAGCCCTGTCCGTTCTCACCTTACTCAGACGTAAACATCAAGAACACGACGCTGAAAGAGGCTCTCAACTCACCTCTCTTCATGGCTCTTCGAAGTGGCGATATACTTCTCGATGACCACGAGGGCGGCTGTGTCCTCTATGAAAAGAGAGAACTCGTTGAGGAACTCATCGCTCAGTATCAGCACGCATAAGATAAAAACAAAAAGCAGGCTTGGAATCAAGCCTGCTTTTTTATTGTCAGTTTTAAGACTTCGGTTTCATTGTTTATCCGGGGAATCGGTCCGCCTGTATTGGCGAGGCCCGTAGTGACGAGGAGGCGGTTGTCGTAGAAGCCTTTTGTGTATTTCGGGAATATGCCCTGTCCGGGTGAGAACAGCCCGCGGTCCTTTATTCTTATCTGGCCTCCGTGCGCGTGACCTGCGATTATGAGATCGATTTCCGGATGAATGTCCTTTAGGTATTTGCCGTAGTGCTCGGGGCAGTGGTCAAGCAGTATCGAGAACTGATCGTTGTCTTCAAAATCGCGCAGCCAGTCGATTTCGGTACGCGGCGTCCTGCCGCCTATGATTATGTCCCCGTTGAAGAGTGACCAGGAATTGTCAAGAAGAGTGACACCTGTATCTGTTATTTCTTTTGCGGAGAGTACCGGATATGAAATCTCGTGGTTTCCGTATGAGAAGAAGGTCGGAGCGATTTTAACGCATTTCTCAAGGAAGGAGAGGGCTTTGTCGTGCCACTTCCTGTGGCGGTCGACAATGTCCCCGACGACAAATATCGCGTCGGGTTTTATTTCTCCGGTAAGTTTCAGGGCTTCTTCGTACGGCCTGTTGTGCAGGTCGGACATGACGGCGAAGACATAGTCCTTCTTAACTTCCTTTGTCTCGAATGTGTACTCAGTTATTTTCATGGATGAACTCCCTAAGTCTGTTCACGTATTTTATGCTGCATTCAGCGTCTATCAGGAGACCCTGATCTTCGTACCGTTCGTTAAACACTTTGCCGTCCTCCCTTACCATGGTTGCCTCTTTCAGGGCATTGTAGGGGAAGAGGTAGGTGTGGCGCTCCCTGTCCTTCGGCAGGGCATCCTCAATTGCCCGGAGCAGTTTTTCAATACCATTGCCGCGCAGGGCGGAGATGTAAACCGTGTTGCCTATGGTGGGCACGTCATTTAAGTTGTAGATGAGGTCACACTTGTTCATGACGTTTACAGTGGGCCTGTCGCCGGCGCCGAGCTCGAGGAGCAGGTCGCGCGTCACGGTCAGGTGCTCGGCGGAGCACGGGTCTGACGCGTCGCAGACATTTAAGATAACATCGGCGGAGGCGGTCTCTTCAAGCGTGGACTTGAAGGCTTCAACCAGATTGTGCGGAAGCCTGCGGACCAGACCGACTGTGTCTATGAGCATTACCTCCCTGCCTGAGGGGAGAGTCAGCGCCTGACTCTTCGGGTCGAGTGTCGCAAAGAGTTTGTTCTCGGCGAGGACACCCGCCTGGGTCAGGTGGTTCATCAGTGTGGACTTGCCCGCGTTTGTGTAACCTACGATTACGACGGTCTGAACGCCGTCCTTTTTTCTTCTTGTGCGCTGATAATTTCTGCGCCTTTCGACATCCTTAAGTTCGCGTTTTATGGCGTCTATTCTGCGGTGGATATGCCGGCGGTCCGATTCGAGTTTGGACTCACCGGGGCCGCGCGTGCCTATACCGCCGCCGAGCCTTGAGAGTTCGGCGCCCTGTCCGCCGAGGCGCGGCAGCATGTACTGAAGCTGGGCGAGCTCCACCTGGAGCTTGCCTTCCTTTGACTTCGCATGCTGCGCGAAGATATCGAGTATGAGAGTAGTACGGTCGATTACCTTGAACCTGGTGTACTTCTCTATGTTTCTCTGCTGTGAGGGGGAGAGCTCGTCATCAAAGATCAGGACGTCTATGTTCTCGTATTGGTAGAAGTCCTTGATTTCATCGAGTTTTCCCGGACCTAAAAAGAGGGCGGCGTCGGGAGCGGGCCGCGCCTGTATGACAGTCGCGACGACCTCCGCGCCCGCTGTCTTGGCGAGCTCGCGAAGCTCCTCTATGGACACCTCGGCGTCAAATTCGCCGGTGTCCACGGAGCACAGGATCGCCCGCTCGGGCTTTAAGTTTTCTTCGTTTTCGTACATACTTTGTCCTTAAAGAGGTATTACGATGCCGATTACGGCAGCGAGGATAATAAAGAATATCGGGTGGATTTTTTTAATCTTCGGAAGCTGCAGCAGTATGAAGAATACCGCAAAGAGCAGCAGGCAGTGCCAATTGAAACCCGTCTCCGGGAAGACAGCGCTCATAAAGACCGTGAAGCAGGCGGAGAGGATGAGACCGAGGCCTGCGGGACGCAGAGCGGCAAATGCCTTCTGAACCCTGTCGTTCTCCTTGTACTTCTGCCAGAAATTATAGATTATTAGAATACACAGAAATGACGGCAGAATAAGAGACAGGGTTGTGATAATGCCTCCGAAAACACCCAGTGATTTTACGCCGGCATAGGTCGCGACGTTTACGCCTATGGGGCCCGGAGTGGACTCCGCGACGGCCACCATGGTGGTGAGGTCGTCGACAGTGAACCAGTCGGGATGAACTTCGGCTATCTTGTGAAGGAAGGGCAGTGTCGCGAGACCTCCGCCCACGGCGAAGAGACCGGTCCTGAAGAAGTTTAAGCACATAAGGAGAATCTTATTCATCGGTGCTTACCCCCTTTTCCTTCGGTCTTGCATCGAAGAGGAAGAGTCCCAGTATGCCGGCAACAACGATGACGGCAACGGGGGATGAGCCGAGGAATGCGACGGTTACAAAACCGGCAATCAGTATGCCTATCTGTATGGGGCTTTTTACGGCCTTTACTACAAGCCTGTATGTGGATGTCAGGATGAGGGCCGCGACGGCACAGCGCACGCCGACAAGCGCCCTTATGACATAGGGGTTTTCAGCATAGTTTTTAAAAAGAGTCGCAATCAGAGTGATGATTATAAGGCTCGGTGCGACAACACCCAGGGTCGCAAATGCGGCACCGAGTATGCCTTTTTCCTTTCTTCCTATGAATGTGGCCGTGTTGACCGCAATGACACCCGGAGTACACTGGCTCATGGTATAGATGTCGAGCATCTCTTCCTTTGTGACCCAGTGATTGTTGTCTACTGCTTCCTTCTCCATGAGGGGCAGCATGGCATAGCCGCCGCCTATGGTAAAGAGGCCTATCCGGAAGAAGGAAAAGAAGAGTTTAAAGAGAGTTTTCATAATTACCTTCCCAGGAGTTCGTCTATTGATACGTCAAGTGTATTTGCTATCGCGAGCAGCTCATAGTCGTTTATGCCTCTGTGCTGCCCCTCAATTTTCGAAAGGCCGGAGCTTGTGATGTCAACACCCTGAAGGGCCAGAGACTCAATCATCTCGACCTGCTTTATGCCTTTCTCTTTTCTGATTGCTTCAATTCTCGCTCCGGAGATGTTCTTGTCTCCCCGAAGCTGTTCTCTGATTCTCAAATGAAACACCCCTATATTTCCATTATGGAAAATATTATATTCCAAATTGGAAAATAAATCAACGTTCCTTGAATATATATTATTTAAGTGATAAAATTGTTTTATCTTTTTTGCTGTGGAGGTTTTGTTATGAAAGAGTACTATGACAGCAAACTTAATCTCACCATGCTCACGGATTTTTATGAGCTGACCATGGCGAACGGTTATTTCGAGCATGGTCTTGGCGAGAAAATCGGTTACTTCGACATGTTCTACCGCACCATTCCGGACAAGGGCGGTTTCGTCATCATGTGCGGTGTCGAGCAGGTAATCGACTATATGAAGAAACTTAAGTTCACGGATGAGGATATCGCGTATCTCCGCACCCGCGGATTCAACGAGGACTTCCTTACATATCTCAAAAACTTCAAGTTTGAGTGCGATGTATGGGCCATACCCGAAGGCACTCCCGTATTCCCGGGTGAGCCGATTATAAAGGTCCGCGGACCCATGATCCAGGCACAGTTCCTTGAGACAATGGTCCTCCTCATCATAAATCACCAGAGCCTTATCGCCACCAAGGCGAACAGGGTTGTACGTGCGGCCGAGGGCCGCGGCGTAATGGAGTTCGGCTCACGCCGTGCGCAGTCCTCGCAGGCCGCCATCTTCGGCGCCCGCGCCGCGTACATCGGCGGCTGCATCGGCACGGCCTGCACAATCGACGGCCGCGACTACGAAATCCCGGCCCTCGGCACAATGGCACACAGCTGGGTACAGCTCTTTGATTCTGAGTATGATGCCTTCAAGGCATATGCCGAGACATATCCCGACAACTGCACACTGCTTGTCGACACATACAACGTAATCAAGTCCGGTATTCCGAATGCCATCAAGGTCTTCAATGAGGTTGTCGTACCCGCGGGCTTCCGTCCGAAGGGTATCCGCATAGACAGCGGCGACATTACATACCTCTCCAAGAAGGCCCGCCAGATGCTCGACGAGGCAGGTTTCCCTGACTGCGGTATCTGTGCATCCAACTCACTTGACGAATACATCATCCGCGACATGCTTCTTCAGGGCGCGAAGGTTGACTCCTTCGGCGTAGGCGAGAGACTCATCACCAGCTCCTCGCATCCCGTACTCGACGGTGTATACAAGCTCGTCGCTGTAGAGGAAGACGGCAAGATTATTCCCAAGATCAAAATCTCCGAGAACGTATCAAAGATTACGACTCCCTGCAACAAGGAAGTCTACCGTTTCTATGACAAGGCCACGGGCAAGGCTGAGGCTGACGTCCTCACAATAGCCGGTGAGAAGATAGACGAGTCCAAGCCGTACCTTCTCTTTGACCCGAATTTCACCTGGAAGCAGAAGGAAATCACAAACTATGAGGCGAAGCCTCTTCTCGTACAGATCTTCAGACACGGTGAGTGCATAGCCGAAGAGCGCAGCGCAAAGGAGATTCAGGAATACTGCAAGGCTCAGCTCGAAACGCTCTGGGACGAGTGCCTCCGTTTTGAGCACCCGCACCAGTACTGGGTTGACTACTCACAGGCTCTCTATACCGAGAAATACAGACTTCTCAAGGAGTTCAGCTCAAAAGTATGAGACAGTACGATACGATAATATGGGACCTCGACGGCACTCTGCTCAACACGCTTGAGGACCTCAAAAATGCCGTCAACTACTCATGTGAAAAACTCGGTTATGCGACACACAGCCTGGAGGAAATAAGAACCTTCGTCGGCAACGGCGTAAAGCGTCTGATGGAGCTCTCCATACCCGACGGCAGAAATAACCCGAACTATGACCTCTCATACGACTATTTCAACGAGTACTACATCGACCACAGTCTCGACAACACGAAACCGTATGAAGGCGTAACAGACACCATTAATAAATTAAGAGAAATGGGCGTTAAACAGGCCATAGTCTCAAACAAAATCGACTACGCCGTAAAGACCTTAAATGACAACTTCTTCCAAGTTGACATAGCCCTCGGCGTAACAGACGACCTGCCCAGAAAACCCGCCCCCGACATGGTTCACAAAGCAATGGACCTTCTCCATGCCAACCCCGAAACGACCGTTTACATAGGCGATTCGGAAGTCGACCTGAAGACAGCCGAAAACTCAAACCTCGACTGTATTTCCGTCCTCTGGGGCTTCCGCAAGCGTGAAGAAATCGAACTCTTCAAACCCATGTGCATGGTTGAAACGCCCGATGAAATCTTAAAGTATATCAAGTAACAAAAATTGACAAAATACTGAAAATCAGTATAATGAAATTACCAAAAAGGCGTAGCGCTTATAAGCTATTCCAATCGAAAGCTCCGGAGGGTCGACTCCGGGGCTTTCTTTTTGCTTGACTTATCGTCGATCTTGGCCGAGGTCAAGCAACTCGCAAATTATGTGCGAACACACATTTGCGAGTACGGCCACCAAAAAAGCGAGTACGCTTTCTATTCCAATCACCTCCTCCTTTGTCAGGCGGGTGACCGACGACAAGGCAATTATACTTGAAATATCAACAAATAAAAGGCTTTTTGCATCAAATGTCTTTATCTTTTTACGAACGGTTAAAATAATGCCGTTCATGCTGACTGAACGGTAAAAAAACAACCTAACTATTATGGATTTTGGTGAGTATTTATGATATAGTGGTCTTGGTACTTTGAAGTAGAGATTGTGCTGCTACGCAACCTTTGGGTCAAAAGAAATGCGGGAAGGGGGCACACCCGCCAAAGTGCTTTTAAATGTAGATAAGGGTTCGACCCACTGCTGCATAGCGGAGGGCCCAGAGCCCTTTTTCTATTTGTATACAGTAAAAAAAGACAAGGACTGACGTTTAGGGCGAGCCATATAAGGAAGTTTTTATAATTGAGCTCGGTGCAACCTTTTTCAGGGTTGCACCTTTCTCATATTTATGGCAGAATTTCGATGCTCTTCTTCTGGCGAATCTCCTCCATCAGACTGAGCATTTCTTCTTCCGTCGGGATATCTATGATCCCTACGCCGGTGAAGTAG
>JAFSPP010000062.1 GCA_017451425.1 Clostridia bacterium
AGTCCGCCGTTTTTTCTCTCATGAAGCCTGGTAAACAATCTGAAAAGCATCACCGATTCAACAAGGAAGAAAACGCTGAAGATGTAGGCGGAAATCCTGTCAAAAGCATAGAGCGACGCAAAGCACTCTACTGTCACCAGGAGTACCGGGAATAAAAATTCGCTTATCTGCTCCTCTGAAAGGCCGAGGAGCTTTTTGATCTTTTCAAGAGTCATAAACTACCTCATGCCTTATCAAGTTCAAACTCATCTGAAAGCACCCACTGGTTTGAACTGATGAGCGGAAGTGACGCGCAGTGTGAAGATATGATCATCGAGTCGGGGAAACGGGAAACGATGCCCTCGGCCGAGGATGAATTGCCGCCCATTGCTGCGGTAAAGCAGATGGGCGCCCCTTTGAACTCGGCAGGTCCGCTCGAGAGTACTGAGAGAGTGTCGCAGGGCTCGAGGTCGGCAAGTTCCTCCTGAAGCTGATATACATCCTGCATCGCGTGGACATCAATTGACATAAGAAGGCCCTGCTTGCAATAGAAAAACGAAGCATCCCTGCCCTCTGCAAGCAGCGAGCATAAAAATGCAAGCGCGCCTTCTATAACATTATCCCTGACAGTCAGAGTCTCATCGTTTTCTTCCGCAACAGGACAATCAAGCAGGAATGTGCGGCCGGAACCTCTTATTCTCTCATCGAGGCGCACCATAAGGACATCCCTCTTTGAGGAGAGTTTCCAGTTGATTCTCTTTAACGGGTCACCGGGCACATAGTCCCTGTGATCATAACCCGCCAGTCCGGTAGGAATCGCCGAAGTCTCTTCTGACTCCTCCTCGTCGTCGTTACTCGAAAACTGCGACTCGACTTTTACGAGATTTGTCAAAACGGAGAGTTCGGGAATAACCGGATAGATTGCCGCGGACATTTCCTCGTTTTCACCGTGAAGTTTAAACGAGAATATTCCGAGGTAATCCGTGATTTTAATACTATTTATTCTTACGTGGGCCTTGCCAGAGTGAATTGCCTTTAAGGAAAAACGCAATGTATTGGTGCTCTTCCCCGTGACAGCCGCCTGTCTTATATTTTCAGACTCCGACGAGAAGTGAGCAGAGTTTTCAACCTCGACTTCTATAAGCGGTGCGGGAAGGAATATGCCATTTGAGATTCTGATTTCAAATGTTACCGTGTCACCTTTTGAAGCGGCATATCTGTCCAGATCGGCAGATACCTTTATGCTGCGGAAAACTGCAAGAGTCATAAGAAGAGAGACAACAAACGCAATTAAAAGAGCATAGGTAAGAACCATCCCTATAGTGCCGTCGATTGCGAGGGTCACAAAGAGAGCCATACCTATGCATCCTATATAACTTAAAAGCGCTGTTATCGTTCTTTTCATTTTTTACTATCTGGTCGGCGCCTCCACGCCCGATGCTATCTGTTCAATAACCTGTCCGGCACTTTCGTAAGCGGACTTGCCCTTCGGCGAGAGTATGAGTCTGTGTGAGAGCACCGGTTCCATCATGAACTTTACATCGTCCGGAACAACGTAATCTCTGCCCTGAACATACGCATAAGACTTCGCAGCTTTTAAAAGCGCGATACTCGCGCGCGGTGACGCTCCGAGAGACACGAGGTCCGACTCTCTCGTCGCGGTTACAAGCCTTATGACATATGAAACGATACTGTCCGTGCAGGTAACCTTCTTCACATTTTCAATATGCTCAAGAAGTTCGTCGAGTGTCATGACGGGCGAGAGCTGCTCGTTGAAATATGGCTGCTCGGATCTTCTGACAATGTCAAACTCATCCTCATAACTCGGGTAACCCATTGAGATTCTCATGAGAAATCTGTCCATCTGGGCTTCGGGAAGATGATATGTGCCGTATGTCTCAACCGGGTTTTCGGTCGCCATTACCATGAATGGTTTGGGAAGCGGCATGGTTACGGAGTCAAGAGATATCTGATGCTCCTCCATTATCTCAAGGAGGGAAGACTGAGCCTTCGGAGATGCTCTGTTTATTTCGTCCGCAAGGAGGAAATTGCACATCGCCGCTCCGGCTCTGTACTCGAGTTCCCTCGTCTGATTGTTGATCATTGAAAACCCGACAATATCCGACGGCATAATATCCGGCGTCAGCTGAATACGGTTATACTGTCCGTCAACCGAGTTTGCGAGGGCGGATATTAGTCTGGTCTTACCGACTCCCGGAACGTCCTCAACGAGGATGTGTCCTTCCGAGAGCATTGCACAGAGAACTTTCACTATGGCCTCACGTTTACCGACGATTACTTTTTCTATATTTTCAACAACTGTTTCAAGTCTTTCGTTCACTGTTTTGCCTCCTTTAATTCTCTGTGTATATTTTATATACTGCCCGACGTACCGAAACGCCGGGCAGCACAATTAAAAAAACAATTTGTTTTTTCAGTCTTTTTTGCTTTTCGGTTTAACAAGAAGTATGACCGCAATAAGTATTGCAAGGTAGACAAGAAGTATTCCCACCGTCATAAGAGCCTTGCCGAGCCCCTCCTTGGCTATACCGATAAGCACGAGCATCGGCGCGCCGAAGAGAATTCCGAAAGAGCTTCCGAGGATGAGATTGTTTGCCGCGGGAGTCTCATAGTTCGGGTCAATCTCACGGAGGAGAAGAATGCCTGAACCAATTGTGCCGGTCATCATACCGAACATGGAAAGCAGGCCTTCATAGTAATAACCGTCATAGACCTTCTTACATACAAATGTGAGCCAGAACCAGGTCACAACCGCTCCGGCTGCACAGATAAGTATGAACGGAACAAAGAGACCCTTAAGGTCCTCTATCTCAATTGAAGCGATGCCGGCAACGATCATGATATCGAAGAAGAAACCGGACATACGGTTTAAGAGATAGTTGTTCTGGTACTGCTTCTTGATGATGTTCTTTTTCTGTCCCTGCTTGAAACAGATACGGACAAGTATCGCGACGGCAGAACCTATGATGAAGTTAAATCCCCAGAGAATGGAGTTTAACATATTGCCTATTCCGATTGCATTGAACGCGGTCGTAAGGCCGATTGTGACAAAATAGGTGAGCATATAAACAATAAATATAAGCGCCACCTGAATTGAAAGTCTGTCAATCGAATCAGAGACGGGAATTTCATCCTCACCCTGGAAGAAGCCTACGGAGAGCTCCTGCTCCTTTGCTGCCTCCTTGCGGATTATAAGTTTGTTCTTTCTGCGAAGCACGTTCAGGATTATTACACCCACCGTACAGGCAACAACATATCCGCAGGCTGCGACGGAAAGACCGAAGCTTCGGCCGCCCGCAAAGCCGGCCATTTCATAGGTCGTACCGACGTTGTTCGCCTGGCCGGGTCCCTGGCCGAAGCCCATAGGAAGAAGCATGCCTGCGGCCGGGAAGAGTGTCGGCATAAGAGTCTTCGCGAGAAGAATCGTTATGCTGAGTCCGACAATACCCTGTACGAGATAGGAACTGACTATTATGGCACCTGACTTAACACCCGTGAGCGTACCGCCTTCGCGGTTCGCGTCATCTGTCGTGCGAAGCGACATTGCGATAAATCCGAGCGCTATGGCGTGATAGACCAGTTTCTCATAGAGCTGTCCGTCTATAAGTTCTATTCCGGCTCCCCTGAAGATATACTTCAGCGCGAGGAGCAGAAATCCCGCTATAACTGCAACGGGCATGAGCGTCTTCTTGATCTGAGGGCTGCTCTGCCTCATGAAATTTGCAAGTAAAAGGGCTCCAAGCAGGATACCTATCTGTATCATTAAAGCCCAGACTTCATAAGCGGAAAAATCCATTTATTTATCCTCCGGTTCTCTGTTTTGCCAGAAAGCGAGATACTTTCGCATGGACGATGTATCGTTCGCCTTAATTTCATAATAACTTCCTTTATAAGAAAAGAGAAGCCTTTTTGCCTGAGTCATGGCCATATTTGAGATATCGTCCAGCAAAAACGTGCACATGCCGCAGACCAGTCTGTCTTTCATCTGCTGCAATGTAAATCCGTCACCTAAAACGGTCTCTTTATGACCGGGACCGATCTGCTTTAAGGTGACATTTTTGTCAGAGAAGAAAACCTCTTCGCTCTCGCGTACATAGTCGAGGTTCTTCAGTCTTTCAAACTGAATCTTGTCCCATTCGGCAATGTTCTCAGGACCGAAAGTGCCTTTGAGAGTGCCGTTGTCCGTGACATCGGCGGTTGCGCCGCACCTGAAGCAGCGGACGGTGTCACCCACAGCCTCAAGCGAATCGACATGTCCGCAGCGCGGGCATATAAAGAGTGCCCTCGGAAGTCCCGCCGCCTTGTCGGTTCCGACATAGGAGACATCCGGGTGCTCCCAGCAGTTGTAATAAATGTCCTTTGTTATGGCTTCAAACACTTCGCCCGCGCTCATCTTTTCAAGCTCTTCCGGGGAATAGATGCCTGCGACATTTATCTTAATCCTGCCGTGACGGCGTTTCTCAGCCCAGCGGGGCTTCGAGAGGTAGCCGCCCTCAATCCTCATCGTAACAAGGGATGCTCCCGAGGATTTTACGAGCTTTCCGGTCGCGGAAAAGACGGGCATGGTAATGCCGTCCCATGAGGCTTCGCCCTCCGCCATGAGGCCGACGTTTCGCCCGGCCTTCGTCGCGCGAAGACAGGCCTTGACCGTGTCCGCGCCGGAGGACGCTTTCTTCCTCGGAATCGGCGCCAGGAAATACTCCAGAAGCTTTGAAACAAATCCGAGCCTGAAAATATGCTCGGAAGCGACAAAGGAAATCGGGCTCTTCGGGAATGCATAAGCCACGAAAAGCGGATCCAGATTATTTGTATGGTTCGCTATGACAATGAACGGACCGTCAATATCAACTACGTCCGTTTCAATATTGTACATAGCTTTGACCACCGGTCCGGTCAGGCGCTGCGCCGCGAACCAGAACCTGTCTGTCCTGCTGACTTGTTTCTCTGCCATGATACCTCCGAATATTTGCAAAAAGACGGGACTGTAAAATACGATCCCGTCTTTTCATTTGCCAGAATTATTTCTTCATGTCGTTATTGAAAGCTTCTTTCGCAGCTTCAAAACCGGCTTTTACGCCCTTTACGCTTGCCTGTGCTACATCAGAGATGGTATCAACCGCCTCTTTTGCGCCTTCAGCAATGCTCTTGACTGCTTCGCGGGCCTTCTCTTCGTTTTCCTTCTTCTTGTCCTCTTTCTCATACTTGATAGCGGCCTGAGCTGCTGCAAGACGAGCGATAGGCACACGGAAAGGTGAGCAGGAAACGTAGTCGAGACCAATCTGGTGGCAGAACTCAACGGATGTCGGGTCGCCGCCGTGCTCACCGCAGATACCGCAGTGGAGTGACGGATTAACCGGCTTGCCGAGCTTGAGTGTCATTTCCATGAGCTTGCCTACGCCGTTCTGATCAAGCTTTGCAAACGGATCGTTCTCGAAGATCTTGGCATCGTAGTAAGCATCGAGGAACTTACCTGCGTCATCACGGCTGAAGCCGAATGTCATCTGGGTAAGGTCGTTTGTGCCGAAGCAGAAGAAGTCTGCATTTGCGGCAATCTCGTCAGCTGTAAGGCATGCACGAGGGATCTCGATCATTGTACCTACTTCGTACTTGAGGTCGGAGCCTGCTGCTGCGATCTCAGCGTCAGCCGTATCAACTACGAACTGCTTAACATACTTGAGTTCCTTGACGTCGCCTACAAGCGGAATCATGATCTCGGGCTTAACGTCCCAGTCAGGATGATTCTTCTTGACGTTGATGGCGGCACGGATAACAGCCTTTGTCTGCATTACTGCGATTTCAGGATATGTAACCGCAAGACGGCATCCGCGGTGACCCATCATCGGGTTGAACTCGTGGAGAGAAGCGATGATAGCCTTGATGTCCTCAACAGACTTGCCCTGTGCCTGAGCAAGAGCGGCAATGTCAGCTTCCTCTGTAGGTACGAACTCGTGAAGCGGAGGATCGAGGAAACGGATTGTTACCGGGCAACCCTCAAGAGCCTCGTAGAGTTTCTCGAAGTCTCCCTGCTGAAGAGGAAGAATCTTATCAAGAGCGGCTTCGCGCTCTTCCTTTGTGTCGGCGCAGATCATCTCGCGGAAAGCGGCGATTCTGTCAGCCTCGAAGAACATGTGCTCCGTACGGCAGAGGCCGATGCCTTCTGCGCCGAGCTCACGGGCCTTCTTCGCATCTGCGGGTGTGTCGGCATTTGTGCGTACCTTGAGCTTTCTGTACTTGTCAGCCCATGCCATAACGCGGCCGAACTCACCTGCTATCTGAGCATCTACTGTAGGTACGAGACCCTTGTAGATGTTACCTGTTGTACCGTCGATGGAGATTGGGTCGCCCTCATTGAAGGTAACGCCTGCGAGTGTGAACTTCTTGTTCTCCTCGTCCATGTTGATGTCACCGCAGCCTGATACGCAGCATTTACCCATACCACGGGCGACAACTGCAGCGTGAGAGGTCATACCGCCGCGGACTGTAAGGATACCCTGTGCGGACTTCATGCCGGAGATGTCTTCCGGAGAAGTCTCAAGACGAACGAGAACTACCTTCTCGCCGCGTGCTTCCCATGCTACTGCGTCATCAGCTGTGAATACAACCTTACCGCAGGCAGCACCCGGAGAAGCGCCGAGACCCTTACCGAGTACCTCAGCCTTCTTAAGCTCAGCTGCGTCGAACTGAGGGTGAAGAAGTGTATCGAGGTTACGGGGATCGATCATGAGGACTGCTTCCTGCTCTGTCTTATGACCTTCATCAACGAGGTCACAGGCAATCTTGAGAGCTGCGGGAGCTGTTCTCTTACCGTTTCTGCACTGGAGCATGAAGAGTTTTCTGTTCTCAACAGTGAACTCCATGTCCTGCATGTCGTGATAGTGATTTTCGAGGATGTCGCAGACCTTTACGAACTCTGCATAAGCCTCGGGGAACTCTTTTTCCATCTGGGCGATGGGCATAGGAGTACGTACGCCGGCAACAACGTCTTCGCCCTGTGCGTTGATGAGGAACTCACCCATGAGCTTGTTCTCACCTGTAGCGGGGTCACGTGTGAAGGCAACGCCCGTACCGGACTGATCGTTTAAGTTACCGTAAGCCATCGGCTGTACGTTTACTGCAGTACCCCATGAATAAGGGATGTCGTTATCACGACGATATACATTTGCACGAGGGTTGTCCCATGAACGGAAAACTGCCTCTATAGCGAGCTTGAGCTGAACAACGGTGTCAGACGGGAAGTCCTCGCCGAGCTGCTTCTTGTACTCAGCCTTGAACTCTTCAGCGAGTTCCTTGAGGTCAGCAGCTGTGAGCTCTACGTCATACTGAACACCCTTCTTCTCCTTCATGGCGTCGATAAGCTGCTCGAAATACTTCTTGCCGACTTCCATAACGACGTCAGAGAACATCTGGATGAAACGTCTGTATGAGTCATATACGAAACGCTCGAATGCAGGATCGGGATTGCCTGCTATCATAGCGGCTACTACATCGTCATTGAGACCGAGGTTAAGAATAGTGTCCATCATGCCGGGCATTGAAGCGCGGGCACCGGAACGTACGGAAACGAGGAGAGGATTCTCGAGGCTGCCGAACTTCTTGCCGTTGATCTCTTCCATCTTCTTGACGCCTTCCATGACCTGAGCCATGATCTCGTCATTGATTTTGCGGCCGTCTTCGTAGTACTGTGTGCAGGCCTCTGTTGTGATTGTGAAACCCTGAGGTACAGGGAGACCAATCTGAGTCATCTCAGCGAGGTTTGCACCCTTACCGCCGAGAAG
The DNA here is from genome assembly GCA_017451425.1 of Clostridia bacterium. Taxonomy (GTDB): domain Bacteria; phylum Bacillota; class Clostridia; order Oscillospirales; family Acutalibacteraceae; genus UBA1227. Next base: position 7,776 of record JAFSPP010000062.1, read on the forward strand.
GTTTCTCATGTCCATGTTTCCTTCGGAGAACATGTACACCCATTTTTTAGCCATAATGTGTTTCCTCCAATATATAGAAATTTAATAATAAGCGAACATTACTATTGTAACATTAAAAACGACATTGTCAATTATTTGACGAACCATATTTTTCATTGTATTCCTTAAAGCCTTCGGCAACGAGTTTGTCCGTTCTCTCCTTTGACTTGGCTGCCGCATCGGCATTCTGCTTCACGCCGCTCGTGTCGCTGACATTGGTGATCTCATAGACAAAGCTGTTGTCCTCGCCGTATCTGTTGACCCAGAGAGGTGAGTAATCCACGTGGGAAAGTTCAACTCTGTTGTCGCCGTAACGGGTAAATGTAGTGTATACGAAAATACCGTCCTCTGTGTGACCCGTAGGGCAGGCATTGCCCATGAAAGCTGTCCTCTGGTTGGAGAGGAGGTTACCTACGGAGTAGACAACGAAGGTGTGATGGTCCGGATCGGTGGCTGATGTAAGTGTGGCCGCCGGCTGGATTACGTGCGGATGGCCGCCTATGATGACGTCAACGCCCAGGTCGCACATCTTCTGTGCTATGTCCTTCTGGGCCGTTGACGGTGTGAACGAATACTCGACACCCCAGTGGATATAGAGGATGATGGCTTCGGCGCCATCCGCCTTCATATCTTCAATATTCTGCTTCATCTCGTTTACGAGAGTCGTTGTCGTATACCAGGAATTGACATAGTCATTGGCTTCAGCGCTGAGGAGGATGCCGTTTAAAGCCTTCCTGCCTGTTGAAGAAACCGTCTCCTCGGCATAGTTTACGATGCCTATCTTGATGCCGTTGACATCTGCGATGACATACTTCTTCTGAGCGAGGTCATTTCTCGTTCCGGTATGGTCAACACCGAGTGCGTCAACTACGGAAACCGTTCTCTTAAGACCTTCAAAGCTGTTGTCGTAGCAGTGGTTGTTTGCCATGACGAAGCATTTGAAGCCCGCGTTCTTCATGGCCTCCGCAACGCTGTCGGGAGACTTGAATGTCGGATAGGTCTTGTACGGAGCCTCGCCGAGTGTGACCTCAAGGTTTACAACCGAGTAATCAGCGGCCGATATCTCGTCCTTGACGGCACGGAAGTGCTTGTTGAAGTCGTAACTCTTGTCGCCGCTCCAGTCCTGGGAAGCGTCAAGAAGCATCTTGTGGATGATTACGTCACCCGTAGAGAGCACCTTGGCTTCGGCAGCTACATCGTTCGGTCCGAGTGTTACCTCTTCGGTCGTCTTTTCCGGGGCCTTGGTAGTCTTTTCGGACTTGCCGCCGCCCTTGTGGATAACCTTTACCGCAACTACCACAACTGCGGCAATGAGAAGCAGCGCGAGTATTACGGAAACGGCCCTGCGGACCGCCCTGCTCGGGCCTTTCTTCTTGCCGCCGCTGTGCTTCGGCTGGTATCTTTCTCTTTCTGCCATATTTTTACCTCAACTTAAGTAATATATATTAAAGTAGAATAAACAATAAGATTATACTCTATTTTACAATCATTGACAATAAAAAACCACTTTGCTATAATACACCTTGCGCTCAAAGTATCGAGGCGTAGCGCAGTTTGGCTAGCGCATCTGGTTTGGGACCAGAGGGTCGGGGGTTCGAATCCCTTCGCCTCGACCACAGCACGCCGTCTGCGTGCTCAACACGGGCCATTAGCTCAGCTGGGAGAGCGCCAGGTTCGCAATCTGGAGGTCATGGGTTCGATCCCCACATGGTCCACCAAAGGAGACGTTATTCGGGGTCATTCCCGGATAGCGTCCATATTTTTTCAGGAGGAGAAATCATGCAGAAACTCGAACAACTCTACGAAGGAAAAGCAAAGAAAGTCTACAAGACCGACGATCCGGAACTCCTTATCGTCGACTACAAGGATGACGCAACCGCTTTCAACGGTATCAAGAAGGGTACCATTGTCGGCAAGGGTGTCATCAACAATCAGATGAGCAACTTCCTCATGCAGAAACTCGAAAAGGAAGGCGTACCTACGCACTTTGTCGAGGAACTCTCAGAGCGTGAGACACTCGTAAAGAAGGTTGAAATAGTACCTCTCGAAGTAATCATCAGGAACATAGCCGCCGGCTCTTTCTCAAAGAATTACGGCGTTCCCGAAGGCGAAAAATTTGCCTCTCCGACACTTGAATTCTCCTACAAGAACGACGACCTCGGTGACCCGCTCATCAACTCCTATCACGTCCTCGCAATCAGGCTTGCGACAAAAGAGGAGCTCGACACCATCACAAAGTATGCTTTCAAGGTCAACGAAGTTCTCTCCGCATTCTGGGCAGAATGCGGCATCACGCTCGTTGACTTCAAAATAGAATTCGGCCGTCTGTCAGACGGCACAATCGTCCTCGCGGACGAGATAAGCCCCGACACCTGCCGTCTCTGGGACAGCAAGACAGGTGAAAAACTTGATAAGGACCGTTTCCGCAGAGACCTCGGCGGCGTCGAGGACGCCTACGCTGAAGTAATGCGCAGACTCAGAGAGCACAACTAACTCCCGGAGGTACAGTTATGTACGACAAATACGAATCTCCGCTTTCTTCCCGATATGCATCCGATGAGATGCTGAAACTCTTTTCGCATCGCACTCGTATCGAGACATGGCGGAAGCTCTGGACTGAGCTCGCACGTGCAGAGAGCGAACTCGGCCTGCCGGTCACAAAGGCCCAGGTTGACGAGCTCGAGGCGCACATAAGCGACATAGACTTTGCCCTCGCCGCCAAACGCGAAAAAGAGGTCCGCCACGATGTCATGGCGCATGTCTATGCCTACGGCGCAGCCGCGCCGGATGCCGCGGGCATCATCCATCTCGGAGCCACAAGCTGCTATGTCACTGACAATGCGGACATAATCATTTACAGGGAAGCTCTTCAGTACATAAGGAACTCCCTGCTCGCGGTTACCGCAAATCTCGCGGCTTTCGCGAAGGAGTACCGTGCGACGCCGACACTCGGCTACACGCACTATCAGCCCGCTCAGCCGGTCTCTGTCGGCAAGCGCGCAACACTCTGGATGCAGGACATCCTGACAGATGTTGAAGAGATAGACTTTGTAATTGATCACATCCGTTTTCTCGGCTGCCGCGGTGCCACAGGCACCGAAGCCAGTCTCCTCGACCTCTTTGAGGGCGACGGCAGCAAGATAGACGAACTCAACAGGCGCCTCTGCGCCGCATTCGGCTTTAACAGCCTCATAGATGTCTGCGGACAGACATATCCCAGAAAACTCGACAGCCGCATCTTAAATGCCCTGTCAGCCGTTGCGCAGAGCTGCTGCCGCATGGCAACGGATATCCGCCTGCTCCAGCATGACCGTCAGCTCGAGGAACCCTTCGAGGACAGCCAGATAGGCTCATCGGCAATGCCGTATAAGCGTAATCCGATGCGCTCCGAGCGCATCTGCTCCCTCGGCCGTTACCTCATTGCCGATGCCGCAAATGCCTCGGCTGTCGCCTCGACACAGTGGCTCGAGCGCACACTCGACGACTCGGCAAACCGCCGCATTTCCCTGCCTGAGGGCTTCCTCTGCGCAGACGCGATTTTACGCCTCGCCCGGAACATTACTGCAGGTCTTCACGTAAATGAAAAAATCGTCGACAGGGAACTTCGCGAGTACCTTCCGTTCCTCGCTACGGAGAACCTGATGATGGAGGCCGTCCGCCGTGGCGGCAACCGCCAGGAGCTCCACGAGATCATCCGCCGCTGCTCAATGGAAGCCACAAGGCAGATGAAAGACGGCGGCTCCTGTGACCTCGTCTCGCGTCTGGCCGCCACCGGCGCGTTCTGCATGACCGAGGATGAGATGAACAGCCTGCTTGACCCCAAGGACTATATCGGCCGCTCAGCGGAGCAGGTGGATGCCTTCCTTGAAAAGTATCATGAGAAATACGGCAATACAGCTGTTTCCGACTCGGAGATAAACGTATAAAACAACATAAAAAAAGCCGCAACCAAATGGTTGCGGCTTTAATTTTCATTTACTTTTCTTTTCTGTACTTATAGAAGAACCATCCGAGAAGTCCGAAGATCGTGTACATTGTAAGCGACTTACAGAGAGTCATTGTCGATGCAAACCTCGCAAGCTTCGGTGTGGTCCTGCGGTCCCTGAGCATCTTTACGCTGCAGATATTTTCAAGGTTATCAAAAACATAGAGCATAAGCGGCAGCGCTATAAGAGGCTTCTTTTTTCCCTGAAGCTTTTCAAAAGCGAGCTCAAAGAACGTAGTGTAAAGGACCGGATAAACAGTATCGAGCGGAAGCTGCTTTTTCAGATAGAGCTCTCTTCCCTCATCGTCAATGAGGTCTAAAAACTTCTGAGCCTGCTCGTACTTGTAACCGAAACTGTTCATGTCGAAGGCCTTGATTCCTTCTGTGTCACGCTCAATCCTCGGAAAAAATACGAAATCCATAATTCCGGTGATTACCGTAATTGCGATACCGGAAAACCAGAGCATAAACTTTTTCATGACTTGTTAACCCCTTCTCTGTTTCTTCTTCTGTCATGTGTAAGTCCGCTTTCCTCATAGTAACGACGCTTGGCATCGTACATCTCTTTTTCGGCGTCCTTTACCAGGGACTCCATCTCAACACTGCCTTTCTCCGTCGCCTCAACAACACCGAAAGAAACATGATAGTTGTTCTCTTTGAACTTCTCATTCAGTTCATCGATGTGTGAATGCGTGGCATCTTTGTCCCTGTCACACTGGAAGATTATGAACTCATCGCCTCCGACACGGAAGGCATCGAGCGAACCGAACTTGTCCATGAGGCTCCTCGCGACAAAGACAAGCATCTTGTCGCCCTCCTCATGGCCCTTAGTATTGTTGAGCTCGTGCAGACCGTTTACGTCGGCGTAAATGCAGATAAGATTATTCTCGAATGCATGCTGATAATTCTGCAGCATCTTCTCAAACTGGTTTCTGTTCTTGAGTCCCGTGAGGACATCGGTTTCACTCAGGTAAACAACCATCTTGGACTCATAGAGAGCCTTGATTTTGAATTTCATAAGGAACAGGTTTACGACAATCGTGACAAATCCGAATGTCACCATATTCCACACGTCAACTTCCGCTATTTCAGGCGCCTTCTCATGTCTTGTAATGATGCAGAAAGCCACACCTATAAAGATGATGATGTTCATCATACGTATGGGTTTATCCACAAAGAGAAGCGGTACCGCCAGAAGGAAGACAAATATGGACACGGCGGGGAGTTCCGGGTGCAGAAGAGCAACCGAAATCGCGAAGAAATTGAGTATTGCAATGAAAAAATAGGTGAGCGGCATTACCAGTTTTTCGTGTTTAGGCACGACATAGCTCACAAGCAGATAAATAATTGCCATTGCCGCAGCGGTAATACCATAGAAGATCTGGTTTGACGCGGCAAATCCGTTCGTTACCAGGTTCAAAATCGCAACCGCACCGAATCCGATTACGCCGATGAGCGAGAAGGTTTTCAGGCGCTTCTTGTTCTCATTGCGTTTTTGCGGAACGATATCGTGGTACTGCTCTGAAGTCAGGCCGCCGTACAGCGCGAAATTAACAATGGCTTCGAGGTATTTTTTCATTCCTTTCACCCCATATGAGTAATATACCACAAAATCAGAAAAAATGCAGGTATGTCCTAAAATAATAAAATCCCGTCTTTTATTTTTTTGCTCTCTTTGTTAAAATTAGGTGTAGGCTTTTTTGGCCATTAGCGAAACGCAAATTTTTCAGGAGGAAAAGAAATGGGAAAATTCGTATTATCAGAAGCTAAGAAAGGCTTCAAGTTCAATCTCATCGCCGGCAACGGCGAGCCTATCGCAACAAGCCAGATTTACGCAAGCGCCGCCACGGCTAAAAATGGTATCGCAAGCGTAATCGCAAACGCTCCCATCGCAGCTGTTGAGGATCAGACAGCCGACAAGTTCAAGAAAGAAGCAAACCCCAAGTTCGAAATCTATAAGGACAAGAAGGGTGAATTCCGTTTCCGCCTCAAGGCAAGGAACGGCCAGATTATCGCCACAGGCGAAGGCTACACAAAACTTGCCAGCTGCAAGAACGGTGTTGAGTCAGTCCGCAAGAACGCAAAAGGAGCCAAGATCGAAGTTAAATGAGTTCCGACTATCGCGAGAACCTGACTATGGATCCTTCCGGATTTGTGCTGCTCGCCGATTATGTGCCGCACATTATCCAGGAGATCCGCTACTACTCAACTTATAACTTCATAGGCGAACGCATTGACGGATACGAAGAGCCCTGCGCCCTCCTCACAAAGGAGGCTGCACGGGCTCTGAAATCCGTCTCAAATGAGTTCGCCGTGCAGGGCTTACGGCTGAAAGTCTTTGACGCCTATCGCCCCGCACGCGCCGTCAGGCAGTTCGTCCTCTGGGGCATAGAGGACCAGGACATCCGGATGAAGCCGTACTTCTATCCGGACCTTCAGAAACAGGAACTGTTCTCGGGCGGCTACATCGCAAAAAAGTCAAGTCACAGCAGAGGCAGCGCAATAGACCTCACTCTCCTCGATATGGAGATCGGAAAAGAAGTCGACATGGGCGGCCCTTTTGACTTTTTCGGCGAGCTTTCACATCCGGATTTTAAGGGTATTACGGACGAGCAATTCGAAAACCGCATGAATCTGCAGAGAGTCATGGTAAGGAACGGATTTGCCCCGATCGACTGCGAATGGTGGCATTTCTGTCTTGAGGATGAGCCTTATCCTGACACATATTTCGAATTTCCCGTCTCATCGGCATATCTCCTCAAATGACCCTTGAACATACAAACAAATAAAGGAGAAAAGAAACCAATGGGCAATGTAAACTATCCTACCCTGTTCTTTCACGGATTCATGGGTTGGGGCGAACAGGACGGTATCAACAAATATGTACCCTACTGGGGCATACTTAAGAAGAGAAACGTCCTTGAGCATTTAAGAAGTGAAGGATACGAAGTATACGCACCTTCCATGGGACCCTGGAACTCAGCCTGGGACCGCGCCTGTGAACTCTGGGCAATCATAATGGGCGGAACCGTAGACTACGGAAAGGTCCACTCAGAGACATACGGACACAACAGATACGGTCGCACCTATCCCGGCATCATAAAAGACTGGGGCGAAAAAGGCCCGCACGAGATGATCAATGTAGTCGGACACTCGTTCGGAGGTCCCACAGTACTCGCATTCTGCGACCTCATCGCAAACGGCAGTAAGACCGAGAGAAAAGGTACGGACCCTGATGACCTCTCCCCGCTCTTCCTTGAAAACAAGCCGCAGAAGATTCACTGTGCATCAACCCTCACGGGTGTTAACAACGGCACAACATTCGCTTCGTGGCTGAGAAAACCCGGCGTTGTCATCATCTCCCAGCTCTGCCTCATGATCTGCTCTGTATTCGGCAATTCCAAAGTTGCCCGCTACTATGACTTCTATATGGACGAGTGGAACATGATGGACAACCAGTACGAGCGTACGGAAAACCATCTCCGCGGTCCGTTTAAAATTCAGAAGCAGGTAAACCGCTTCCACAAGAACTTCTTCGACTCAATCGGACATGAGATGAAGCTTGAGTGCATACAGGAAATATGCAAGAAGATGGGCCCTCCGTCACCCGACACCTACTTCTTTGCGCACAGCGGTGACCGCACCCACTATGATGAGAAACGCGGCTGCCGTATCATAAACAAAGATGCGAACTTCATAAGCAAAGTACCCGCAATCCTCTGCAGCAAGTGGGGATCACAGTACCTTGCAGACAACTACCACTGGAATCTTGATGAGTGGACATATAACGACGGATTCGTAAACGTACCCGGCCAGAAGGCCCCCTTCTGCTTCCCGAGCGAAGATGCGGAATCCTTCAGCCAGGACTTCAAGAAAGGTATCTGGTACAACCTTCCCACAAGACAGAACTTTGACCACCTCTCCTGGATAGGTATGGGCGAGACCGTGGAAGACACCTTCAAGTTCTACGACGATCTGCTTGCCCGCTATGCTGAACTGTCATGAAACTGAAATATAAAGGCAAATACAGCGGTGATGAAAGTACATTACCGCAGAGAGAACATCCCGAAGGCTATTTGCCGTTTCGCGAGCCGGAACACAAAAAGTTTGCCGTAATTGCAAATGTCGGCGCGATAATTCTCCTGATCATCCTGTTTATCATAATGATTGTCCGTGCCGGCGAGCACTACACTCCCGGCTCATCTGCCGTACTTATCGGCATGATTATCGCCCTGATTACAATGTTCCCTCACGAAATACTGCACGCCTCATGCTTTAAGGAAGAGGTATGGCTTTTCACCAATCTCTCAAAGGGCATGCTCTTTGTTGTGGGACCTGAGGATATGACCAAAGGCAGATTCATCTTCATGAGTCTTCTTCCGAATATCGTCTTCGGATTTATTCCTTTCATCATATTCCTGTTTGTTCCGAAACTTGTAATACTCGGTACTATGGGTGCCATGTGTATAAGTATGGGATTCGGTGATTACTTCAATGTATTCAACGCACTCACCTATCTTTCGGGATTCCACTCCTACTGGTATATTCCGAAAAACTGACAAAATAAAAAGGCGCAGCGTAAAACGCTGCGTCTTTTCTTTTTTCATATCAGACCTTTATGATAACAGAACGCCAGCACAAGGGCATGTATCGCAATAATGACCGGCACGCCAATATAAAACAGCGGCTTCTTCGTCTTATGCCTGCAGAAGTTCATG
>JAFSPP010000063.1 GCA_017451425.1 Clostridia bacterium
CAGGCTAGCGTTCTAACCAGCTGAACTACCGGGCCATTTTCCCTCGCCATTTATAAGGGTGGTGGGAACAACAGGGCTCGAACCTGTGACCCTCTGCTTGTAAGGCAGATGCTCTCCCAGCTGAGCTATGCTCCCGCACCAAATACCACGTATTCGCGGCTTGTATAATATACAACAATAATATAGATATGTCAAGCAATTTTTGACAATTTTTTAAGCCTTTGAGGACCTTAAAAGCTGTTCGATATCGGACCTCGTGAAAGTGTATTTTTATCGCAGAAATGACAGGATACCTCTGTCTTTTCATCCTCGAGAAGACCTGTCAGTTCCTCAGTGCCCATACTGAGGAGGGCCTTCTCGACGCGCTGCTTCGAACAGTTGCAGCGATAGGCCGTTTCGGACTCATCGAGAAGCTCGAGTTCAAAGTCCGGAAGGGCTTTTCTGCAGATCTCTTCAGGTGAGAGACCGTCGGTCAGCATGGTCGTGACGGCCGGAAGGTCAGAGAGGCCGCGCTCGACCATGTCGATGGTCTCGTCAGTGGCCGTGGGCAGGAGCTGGATGATGAAGCCTCCCGCCGTTATTATCTCTTCGGTCTGAGGGGCGCAGAGCACGCCGAGGGCGCAGACCGAGGGCAGCTGCTCGGAGATCGCGAAATAGCTGGTCAGGTCTTCGGCGATTTCGCCGGAGACTATAGGTACCTGACCAACGTATGGCTCCTTCAGACCGAGATCCTTCATTACGGTGAGGCTTCCGGTCCTGCCCACTGCGCCGGCGACATCCAGCTTGCCGTGTCCGTTCAAGGGCAAAGAAACGCGTGGGTCAGAAATATACCCACGCACGTTTCCCTCAAAGTCTGATACGGCAATCACGACGCCGGCCGGTCCGTCACCGTTGAGGCGCAGGGTAACGGAGTTATCCTCGCCCTTTAAGGTGGCTCCCATGAGTGACGCTGCGGTCAGCAGACGTCCCAGAGCGGCCGAACATACATTGGTTGTATTGTGAATTCTGTGTGCCTCACGGACGATGTCGGTGGAATCGATGGCGATTACCGTCAGTTCTCCGGAGACCGAAATCATTCGTACAACCCTGCTCATTATTTCTTTGCCTTCTTATCGAGTCTTTCAAATATGTCGTCATATCCGCCCGCTCCGTATGCGAGTGAACGGTTGACGCGTGAAATTGTGGCTGTTGAAGCCCCCGTCTTTGCGACTATGTCGGAATAGACACAGTGCTGTGTGAGCATTTTTGCCACTACAAGCCTCTGGGACAGAGACTTGAGTTCGTTTACAGTGCAGAGGTCCTCAAAGAACTTTGAGACCTCCTCTTTATCCTTGAGTTCAAGTATACAGTCGTAAAGGAAATTGATGTTTTCGTCATTTATGCCTTTCATGGCCATGAATAACACCTCCGCTTTAACACTTTAACACGAGATAATCACATAGTAAAGTGTTAAAGTGCCCAAGGATGTGCGGAGATTTTAGTTATCTTGACAATATAGCCTCATCTATGAGGGCTTTTACATCGTCCGTACCCTCACCTTTTACCGCTGAGAAGGGCACTATGGCTATGGGTTCAAACTCAGCCAGCGTCTCTTCGTGCATTGCAAGATTGGCAGTATACTCGGTCTTGTTGAGCTTATCGGATTTAGTCAGGGCGACAATGAAAGGCATGCCCGTCTGATAAAGGAAATCAAGCATTACAAGATCGTCCTGTGTCGGCTTGTGACGCATGTCTACAAGCTGTACGACAAGCCTTATGTCGCGGTCCGACTGAAAGTACTGCTCTATCATCTGACCCCACCTGTTGCGCTCGTCAAAGCCGTGCTTTGCGTAGCCGTATCCGGGCAGGTCAACAAGTCTCGCCGTATCCGCCTTATAGAAATTGATTGTGATTGTCTTGCCCGGCTGTGAGCTCACGCGGGCGAGATTTTTTCTGTTAAGCAGTTTGTTTATCAGCGACGACTTGCCCACATTGGAACGGCCCGAGAAAACTATCTCGGGCATCGTACACTTCGGAAGCTGTTCGAACTTTCCTGCGGAGAGTTCATAGTTTACGTTGTTGTAGTTCATAAAAGAGCCACCTTGAAAACATCGTCGAGTTTTGCCGCGGGGACAAACTCAATGTTCTTCTTTACAACATCGACTACATCGTCGAGATCGGGCATGTTCTCCTTCGGGATAACGACGGTCTTTATGCCTGCCTTGTAGGCCGCCATCGTCTTCTCCCTCAGGCCGCCTATGGGCATGACGTTGCCCGTCAGGCTTATTTCGCCCGTCATGGCGACGTGGCCGTTTACTTTTCTGCCCGTCAGCGCGGAGAGAAGTGACGTAGCCATCGTCACACCCGCTGACGGTCCGTCTTTCGGCACGGCGCCCTCGGGTACGTGAATGTGAATATCGTTTTCTTTATAGAAATCAGGCGCAATGCCGTACTTCTTCGTATTTGCTCTGAGGAAGCTGACTGCAGCCTTTGCGGACTCCTTCATGATATCGCCGAGTGAGCCGGTGAGCTCGACATTGCCCTTGCCGGGCATGACGGCCGTCTCGACCTTGAGCATCTCACCGCCTACGGCAGTCCATGCAAGGCCGTTTACGACGCCTACTTCGTCCTTAAGTTTTACTTTCTCCTTGAACTTGGGCGCACCGAGGAGATCTTTGAGGTCCTTGGCGTAAACGGTGGTTGAATAACCCTTTTTCGAGACTATCTCAAGGGCAGTCTTTCTGCAGATATTGTTTATCTCACGCTCGAGATTTCTCACGCCGGCCTCCCTCGTGTATGAGGAAATGAGCTCGTTTATGGCGGAATCCGAAATTTTGAGCTGTTTCTTATCAATACCGTGTCTTGCGAGTGCCTTGGGCACCAGATGCCTCTTCGCTATGTGGAATTTCTCCTCAGCAGTGTAGCTGTAAAGGTCTATTACTTCCATCCTGTCGAGAAGAGGGGTCGGAATATTGCCCTTATCGTTCGCGGTTGTTATAAACAGGACGTTTGAGAGGTCAAACGGTATCTCTATGAAGTGGTCAACAAATGCCTTGTTCTGCTCAGGGTCCAAAACCTCAAGCATCGCCGAAGCGGGGTCGCCTTTTATGTCGGCGGCAAGTTTGTCGATCTCGTCAAAGAGAATGAGCGGATTGCGGGTGCCCGCATCCGCTATCGCGGCCATGACGCGGCCGGGCATTGAGCCTATGTATGTCCGGCGATGGCCGCGTATTTCGGCCTCGTCGTGAATGCCGCCGAGCGACACGCGCGCATAGCTCCTGCCCATGGCATCGGCAAGGGACTTGGCAATCGATGTCTTGCCCACGCCCGGAGGGCCTGCAAGACAGATTATCTGTCCCTTGATATCGGGATTGAGCCTGCGCACGGCGAGGAGCTCGATTATGCGGTCCTTTACGGCATCGAGGCCGTAGTGGTCCGCATCGAGGACCTTCCTCGCGTGTTTGAGGTCGAGTTTATCCTTTGTCTCCTTGTCCCAGGGGAGATTAATTACCGTATCAAGATAGTTTCTTGAGACAGTCGCCTCCGCGGGAGAACCGTTACCCATCTTCTGAAGACGGGAGCACTCCTTGAGAAGTTTCTCGCGGGACTTGGAGCTTATATGCTCAATTGAGTTTATCTTCTGTTTATACTCCTCTATCTCGTCTGCCGAATCCGCACCGTCGAGTTCCTCGGAGAGAGCCCTTATCTGCTCGCGCAGATAGTATTCACGCTGGTTGTCATCGACAGCCTGCTCAACCTTTGCGGCAATCTTATCCTCGAGTTCCATCATCTGAATCTCGGAGGTCAGGGTCTCACACATCTTTTCAAGACGCGTAATGGGATGAGTCTCATCGAGTATCTTCTGCTTTTCCGTATACGGTATGGCTATGACGGAAGCGATGTAGTCGGCAATTGCTCCGGGTTTATCATCCGCTATAACACGGAGCATGACGTCCGGGGACATCTTCGGAGTGAAACGCGCATAGCTGTCGAAAATCTCTCTCGTCTTGCGGACGAGGGCCTCCGCGTACTCCTTGCGGTTTTTCGCAAAGCCCTTCTCGGGTTTTCTCTCGACAAGCGCGTAAAGACATTTGTCGTCCTCCACGCCGCGCTTGACGGTGGCTCGACAAATGCCTTCGACTATTACTCTTATGCTGTTTGATTCGGGAATACCTATTATCTGGCGGACCTTGGCAAGGACACCCATCTTGTAGACATCCGCAAATGTGGGGTCCTCCGTAGCAGTGTCGCGCTGTGCGACCAGGAAAAGGTCATCACCGGTCTCCATGGCCTCACGTACGGCGTTTATGGACTTTTCACGTCCCGCATCAAAGTGGAGCACCATGCCCGGAAATACAACGAGTCCGCGCAGAGCGACGGTAGGTACAAGTTGCATGTTTTCTTCCATATCAATCCTCAGGCGCGTTTCCTGGAGCCGTTATCGGAGCCTTTGATAAGGAGCGGCTCGGGAGCCTTCTTATTCGCGTTGCGAATAACCTTCGGTTCCTCTTCTCCGTCAACGCATTTCTTCGTTATTACTATCTTTTCAACCTTGGTGTCGGAGGGCGATGTAAACATCACCGGCTGGAGAATATTCTCCATGACCCCGCGAAGTCCGCGGGCACCTGTCTTCTTCTCGAGTGTCTGCTTCGCCATGGCGACGAGAGCATCATCTTCGAACTCGAGCTCCACCCCGTCCATCTTAAATAGCTCCTGATACTGCTTAAGAAGTGAGTTCTTGGGCTCCTTCAGAATTCGTACGAGGGCATCCTCATCGAGATCGGAGAGAGCGGTAATTACCGGAATACGACCGACGATTTCGGGGATAAGACCGTATTTTACAAGGTCCTGCGGAATGACGAGGGACATGGCCTCGGAGAGGTCCATCTCCTTCTTTGTCTTGATGTCGGCACCGAAGCCCATTGAGCCCTGGCCCACACGCTTCTCGACGATTTTCTCTATGCCGTCGAAAGCGCCGCCGCAGATAAAGAGGATATCCTTGGTGTTGACCTGGATAAACTCCTGCTGAGGGTGCTTTCTGCCGCCCTGCGGCGGAACGTTGGAGACGGTGCCTTCAAGTATTTTGAGAAGCGCCTGCTGAACGCCCTCGCCCGATACGTCACGGGTGATTGAGGGGTTCTCTGACTTCCTTCCTATCTTGTCTATCTCGTCGACGTAGATGATTCCGCGTTCAGCGCGCTCAACGTCATAGTCGGCAGCCTGGATGAGTCGGAGAAGAATATTCTCAACGTCTTCACCGACATAGCCGGCCTCAGTGAGAGTCGTGGCGTCAGCTATTGCGAACGGGACATCAAGCATACGGGCGAGTGTCTGGGCAAGCAGCGTCTTGCCCACGCCCGTAGGGCCGAGCAGGAGCACGTTGCTCTTCTGAAGTTCCACGCCGACCTCGTCGCCGTAGAAGATTCTTTTATAGTGATTGTAAACTGCGACGGAAAGCGCCACCTTCGCCTGTTCCTGACCGATTACGTACTCGTCGAGTACGGCTTTGATCTCGGTCGGCTTCGGCAGGGGCTTTCCGGTCGAAGGCATTGAAGCCTTGGTCTTCGGCGCGCTGTCCTCGGTCAGTGCATCTGCACAGAGTTCAACACACTCGTCGCAGATGTAAACGCCCGGACCGGCGATGAGTTTATAGACCTCATCCTGGGTACGGCCGCAGAATGCGCAGCGTATCTGTTTCGGGTCATTCGTTTTTGCCACAGGGCAACACCCCTTATCTCTTAGTTATAACCTTGTCGATGAGGCCGTACTCAAGGGCCTCCTCAGCGGTCATATAGTTATCACGCTCTGTGTCGAGCGCAACCTGCTCAATTGACTTGCCGGTATTCTCGGCAAGGATTCTGTTGAGCTTTTCACGGGTCTTGATAATGTTGTCGGCAACGATTTTAATCTCGGTCGCCTGACCCGTTACACCGTGCTCACCGCCGATGAGCGGCTGGTGAATGAGTATCTCGGAATTCGGAAGCGCGAAGCGCTTGCCCTTTGCGCCTGCAGAAAGCAGGAAGGCGCCCATCGAGGCAGCCATGCCGACACAGATGGTAGATACATCGCACTTGATATAGTTCATTGTGTCATAGATGGCGAAACCGGATGAGATTGATCCGCCCGGGCTGTTGATGTAGAGGCTGATATCCTTCTCGGCGTCCTGGCTCTCAAGGTAGAGAAGCTGGGCTACGACAAGGCTCGCTGTCTGGTCATTTACCTGGTCAGACAAAACTATAATGCGGTCTTCAAGAAGGCGGGAATAGATGTCATACTGACGCTCGCCTCTGTTGGTCTGTTCAATAACATAAGGTACTAATGGCATATCTTTTACCTCCGTGAAAATAAACGGCGACGTGAGGCGTTGCCCCCGTCGCCTGTTGATTATTCTTTATCTTCCTTTTTGGCAGCCGACTTCTTTGCAGGGGCTTTCTTCGGGGCAGCCTTCTTTGCCGGTGCCTTTTTCTCAGCATGGTCGTGGTCGTGCTCACCTTCAACCGTGATCTTGGCAGCGGCCTTTACGAGGTCAAGCGCCTTCTGGCCCTTGAGATCCTTCTCCATCTGCTCCTTCGGGAAAGCGTTCTCGACTACGGAGAGCTCTACCTCATACATCTTGACCATCTCGTCATAGCGGGCCTTGATGTCGTCCTCGGTTACCTCAACCTTTTCAAGCTCGGCAATCTTGTCGAGGGCAAGTCTGCACTTAACCTGTGTCTCTGCGCGCTCACGGAACTGGGCACGGAGATCATCGATTGTCATGCCTGTGTACTGAAGGTAAGTGTCGGGGTCCATACCTGCCTGCTGAATCTGGTAAGCGAAGTTCTGAATGGCATCGTCAATCTCGTGCTCATACATGACTTCGGGGATCTCACCCTCAACGAGGGCAGCAAGCTCTGTAGCAAGACCTTCCTCAACTTCCTGGTCTGAGTGCTCTTTCTTGTGCTCCTCAAGGCTCTTCTTTGTGTCAGCCTTGAGTTCGTCAAGTGTATCGAATTCGGAAACATCCTTTGCAAACTCGTCATCGAGTTCGGGGAGTTCCTTCTCTTTTACTGAGTGAAGTTTGATTGCGAATACAGCGTCCTTGCCGGCGAGATTCTCAACATACTCCTCGGGGAAGGTTACGTTGACATCGAACTCCTCGCCTGCCTTATGGCCGACAACCTGCTCCTCAAAGCCCGGGATGAAGGAACCTGAACCGAGTTCAAGCTCATACTCCTCAGCCTTGCCGCCTTCGAACTCAACACCGTCAACGGTGCCGCAGAAGTCGATGATTGTCATGTCGCCGTCCTTGGCCTTGCGGTCAACCTCGACGAAACGGGCGGAACGCTCGCGCATCATGTTGAGCTGAGCCTCTACCTCTTCATCACTTACATCGTACGGGCAGCAGGAAACTTTAAGTCCCTTGTACTTGCCGACTTTGACATCCGGCTTTACGGTTACCTTGATTGTGAATGTGATGCCGTTCTCATTTATCTCCTTGACTGCGCCGTCATAGGGCTGGTCAACGAGTTCGAGACCTGCTTCCTCTACAGCTGCATCTACAGCGTCAGGGAAAACGATGTCTATCGCGTCATTGTAGAAGGCCTCTTTGCCGTACTGCTTGAAAATCATGGCCTTCGGAGCCTTGCCCTTGCGGAAGCCGGGGAGCTGAAGGTTCTTCTTGTTCTTCTCGTAAGCCTGGTCAATAGCGTCCTCCCAGGTTTTTGCGTCAACGCCTATCTCAAGTTCATGGACGTTGGTCTCAATCTCTTTTGCTGAATTTAAAGCCATTTTAAAGCCTCTCCTTTTGGAACTATATAATTGATTCAATATAAAAGCCTAATAATTATAACAGAATGATTCTGTTTTTTCCACCTAAAATTTACGCGACTATGAGTTTCGGCACAAACTCAAGTGAATCGGCCGATACAAGGTCAAATTTCACACCTTCATATTCGCCGCGGAAAGCGTAGTTTATGGCATTTCCGTGGAGGTGCGCGTAGAAGCACCTCTTTGCCCCGGACGATGTAATTACCTCCATTATCGGTTCACAGATCCTGTCCTGCGTAATCGGAGGATAGTGCAGGAACAGGATTGGCGGGAGCCCGAGGGCGGACGCCGCCTCCAGGGAGGTGCGAATGCGGCCGCATTCGCGCTTTATGACAAGTTCCGACTGCGGCGACTCGTCGTCAAAGAACCAGCCTCGCGAGCCGCAGACGGCCACACCCTCCGCGGCGTACGCATTATTGTACAAAAAGCTGAGCGTTGTAAAGTTATTTTC
>JAFSPP010000064.1 GCA_017451425.1 Clostridia bacterium
GATACCCTGGTCACCTGCACCGTTTAAGTTATATGTGTCCTTATCACCTTCCTTGATTTCGAGGGAGGCGTCAACACCCATGGCGATGTCAGGTGACTGCTTGTTGATATTGATTTCTATGTCGCAGTTTGCGCCGTTGAAGTCATATTCGTCCTTGTTGTAGCCGATGCTGAGTATGGTCTCTCTGGCGATTTTTTCAAGGTCAGCTTTGGCTGTGGTCGTAATCTCACCCATAATCATGACCTTGTTGGCACATGCGGTTGTCTCGCATGCGACACGTGCGTTTTTGTCCTCTCTGAGCATTGCGTCGAGGATGGCGTCACTTAACTGGTCACAGACTTTGTCGGGATGACCTTTAGTGACGGATTCAGATGTAAAAAGATGATTCATGGTTTCCTCCAAAACAAGAGCCCTTCGGCGCACCGAAGGTCTTTAAAAACCTTATCTTTCGGTTTGCACCGCAGGATTTGGCACCTTAAGTTTCCCCAGGTTGCCGGACGTCAATGGGCCTGTCCCTTACGTCACTCTTGATAAGTAATATTCAGTTCGTAAGTATTCTATAACTGAAAAGGTCTGTTGTCAACTCTTTTTGAGGATGGGGGAGAGACGTTTGTAGATGAGGAATGTCACTGCAGCGCAGATGAGACCTTTTACGATGGTGAACGGTACGTTGAAAATCAAAAGATCTTTTACGAGAGTGTCAGCTGCCGGAAGAATTGCCTGATACATGCCGACTATTGCCTCATACGGGAAACCGAGTACGTTCATGTACAGCGGATAGATGAGGAAGTAGTTGAGCGGGAAACTGCAGATGCCCATAACTGCGGCACCGACGAGGGAACCTATGAGGGCACCCTTCTTGGTCTTGTTCTTCTTGTAGATGAGACCTGCGGGTACTACGAAGCAGCATGCGAGCAGGAAGTTTGAGAGCTCACCTATGAATGCCGAACTCGAGAGAGGCATGTGGATGAGGTTCTTGAGAAGAGCTACGATACAGCCTGAGAGCGGGCCATATGCGAAGGCGATGATGAGCTCGGGGATGTCCGAGAAATCGAGTTTGATGAATGAGGGGATGATGGGGATGGAGAACTCGACAAACTGGAGGACCATAGCCACAGCCGCCATTACACCGATTGAAACGATTTTCCTTGTGTTTTTCATTTTCTTTGCTTCTTTCGTTTTTTTATTTCTTCCGGGAATAAATAAGCGCCCTGCAAATGCAGGGCGCCGGGTTGTCATTGACAATCTTCTTTCATCCGGACTTTAACCGTCGGTACCGGAATTTCACCGGTTCATGCCTTGCGGCGCGCGGACTGTAACCGCCGGTGGGGAATTGCACCCCGCCCTGAAGATGTGAAGATTATAAACCCGTATGGGATTTATGTCAACCGCATGAGTCTATAATATGCTCTCTCACATCACCTGCGAGGTACAGAGAACCGCATACTATAAGGGCTTCGCCGGGTTTTAAGAGGCTTCTGGCAAGGTCAAATGCTTTACAGGGATCCGGTTCGGAGGCTATTTCGGCACAAAATGCCTTCGCTCTCTCCTGTAAATCCTCTGCCGCCATGGCTCTGCCGTTGGACGGAGTTGTCGTAACTACGCGCTTTGCGAGGGGAGCGAGCTGCGCCAGGACCTCATCGACTTCCTTGTCCGCCATGACTCCGATGACGAGAGTCTTGTCCTCACGGACAAAGTTTTCAAGGACTTTTTGCAATGCCCTTGCTCCGTCGGCATTGTGGCCGCCATCCAGGATGATGAGCGGGTCTTTTGAGAGGACTTCGGTACGCGCGGGAAGGGTCGTCTTTCCGACACCCGCGCAGATGGCCTCGTCCGAAATCTCAAAGCCCTTTCTTCTCAGGACGTC
This sequence comes from Clostridia bacterium, assembly GCA_017451425.1. Classification (GTDB taxonomy): domain Bacteria; phylum Bacillota; class Clostridia; order Oscillospirales; family Acutalibacteraceae; genus UBA1227. The sequence goes on from JAFSPP010000064.1 coordinate 1,868, forward strand.
GACAATTGCGAATGTGACAGAGAGATTGTCGGTCTGGTGAGGGCCCACAAGGGGCAGGGTCATATTGAGGCCTCTGTATGAAATCGCCTTTCCGAATATGTCTTCGGAGAGAACTTCTATTTCTTCGGGATTCGCGACAATGAATTCATTGTGTTTCTCCTCTGCGGTCTTTTCAAGGACTTTCAGGGCCGCTTCCGGCTGATGAGGGGCAGAGACGGTTATGCCACCTTCTTTTATGATGCCGGCCTTCTGCGCGGCAATCTCCTCAATGCTGTTGCCTAAAACTCCCATATGGTCGAATGACAGGGAAACAATTGCCGAGACAAGAGGAGTATCAATTACGTTTGTTGAGTCGAGCAGGCCTCCGAGGCCGACTTCGAGGACGACTGCATCGCACTGCTTCTCGAGATAGTAGAGAAAGGCAATTGCGGTTATGACCTCAAACTCGGTGGGCGAATTGCCGTCCGCGTCGAGTTCGTCGACTATCGCTTTTACACGTTCGGTGAGTCTGCAGAGCGCGTCTTTTTCGATGTATTCGCCATCTATTTGTATTCTCTCACGGAAGTCAGATACAAATGGAGAGGTGAAAAGGCCTGTCCTGTAGCCTGCTGCCGTGAGTATGTTTGCCGTCGCCGTACAGACTGAACCTTTGCCGTTTGTTCCGGCTACGTGCACGTATTTCTGTCCTTTCTCCGGATGGCCGATCGCCTCAAGCAGGGCGTTTATACGCTCGAACCCGGGCCGTGAGCCGAAGACGGCACGGCCTTCTATGTAATTGATTGCATCCTCATAATTCATAACGAAACCTCGGTTTAATTGATGATGTAGATGTTTCTGTCGATATATGCCTCACGCGCATTCATAAACTCGGTCTTGCGGCGTCTGCTTATCGGAATCTCGTCGCCGTTTGACATGCGCACCGAAGTTATCCCCGTGGTTACGGTGCGGATGTTCATGAGGTTTATGATGTACGATCTGTGACAGGTGAAGAAAGTCTCTTCGGGCAGCTGCGCCGCCACCTGGAACAGGGAAACGGTGGTGTTGATATTCTCCGTCTTCGTGACGATTATCGTATCTCTGTTCATCGACATTACATAGATAATGTCACTCGCAGAAAGGGTTATGCGCTGGGCGCCGTTCTTGACGAGGATAACCTTCTTTGAAAATTTCATTTTCCAGAAGCTGTTTATGGCTTCAAAAATGTCTGCCTTTGCGACAGGCATGCGTATGACGCGGAAGGCGTCCACTTTGAAGGCGTCATAGACGTGGTCAATGCTGTCGGTGATTATGACGATCTTTTCGCTGTGGTCATGTTCACGCAGAATCTGCGCTGTCTTCACGGCACTTCTTTCTTCACTGTCATTGATAAACAGTATAGCATCAGAGATATCACTTTTCAAAAGCATTTTTATGTCCCTGAAAACTTTTATATCCACGGAAATCAGGTTCTCGTAGATATAGCTCTGGACAATCTTGCGAAGCCCCGCTTCCATCTTCCTGTTCTCAGAGAATATACATACTCTTAACATATCACTTCTCCTTTTTGATGTGATTTACACGTTCCCCCTCCCGGAAAGGATATTTAAAGCATAAGAATAAGCCCGCAATAATGCAAATATATGACACATCAAAATGAGATAGCATACCGCTCATACGCGAAAATCGACCATTCATACCTAAATCGAGATTTTCGGAAAAAATTGTTTTAAGATAGTGGGAAACCCTTGTAAAAGAGGTGATGCCCTTGGAGGAGATTTTCAGGAAATACAGGCGGGCGCTCTTCTTCGACGCAAAGAACCGGCTCGAAGACGAGCACCTGGCGGAGGACTGTGTCCAGGAGACTTTTCTCTGCCTCTATGAGAAGATGCTCCGGGGCGTGAGCTTTGACGATGAGGGAAAACTCTCGGCCTTTCTCTTCCGCACCAATTCCATTGTCGCGGCGAAGATGAAGCGGGAACTGGCGCGGGCGGTCCGCGCCGAGGAGAAGTCCGCGATAAACGAGGAAGAAGAACCGGACTCGGTAGAGGCCCGGTTCCTGCGCGATGAGCTGGGGAAGGAGCTCGACGAGGCCCTCAGGTCCATCCCGCTTCACCATGCCGTCGCCGCGATCTGTCACTACGGATATGCGCAGCCCTATGCGGAGGTGGGAGACAGGCTGGGCAAGTCGGCGGATACCGCGCGCAAATATGCCGCGCGCGGTATAAAGGAACTGAAAGAAGAAATGAAGTAACGGAGGTTTTATATGTTCAGCAGGGAATTGTCAAATATCAACATGCTCGTATATGAGCCCGAACCTTTTGAAAAGATTGATGAATTCACCCGGTCGATGCTCAGGGAGAACGAAATCGAAGGGGTAATACCAATAGGTATGGAAAATAATAATATATTAATACCAATTTCAAACTTGGTCCCGCTCAGGGAATATCTGGAAATGTTTGAAGAGGATTACAACCTGCTCAATGCGGGGTTCTTTACAAAACAGTATGAGAGAATAATAGGCAGAACGGACAGCTTTATGATCCCGCGCGGCGAGGTCATACTCAACTTTGCCTTCGCTTTTATAAATCCCGAGGTGGGAGCGCTCGTGCTGCCGGTCGTACCGACCAGCCACTCGCATTTTGAATCTCACAGCCTGTTTGAGTTTGAGAGCTGTATTGTAAATGTAATAAAAGAAATGGTGGGAAGGGAGAGACCCGAAGGTGAGAAGGAGATGCCAAAGCCCAAGGCTCCGAAAGAGAAAAAGAAAAAGGAGAAGAAAGAGAAGAAGGAAAAGCCGGAGAAGAAGAGCAGGGAGAAGGGGCAGACTTTCAAAAAGCTGAAGGAGAGTCTGTTCTCCGGAAAGGGAGACGATATCTTTGATTTCGAGAGGGAGGCCGTTTTGCCTGAGGGCATATTCGTAATTGCGGTCCGAAGTACGGGAGCGGAGTATCCGCTCATGTTCGGACCGGACATAATAGGCAGCGACGAGAGCCGCTGCAGTATTGCCTTCCCCGGCGACGGGGAGATGGAGGCGGAGCATGCGAGTATCACTCTTGCCCGGGGAAAATACTACCTGGCCGACCTGAATTCACGGAGCGGGACGCTCCTCAACGGCCAGCCCGTCGAGCCGGGCAGAACCTATGAACTCAGCTCCGCCGACCTTATAACAATCGCCGGGGAAGAACTTGTTTTCTCCAGAAGAAGCCAGTAAAATCAGCACTCCGGAAAGGAGTGCTAATTTTTTTAAAAAATGTGTTGACATCGGGCATTTCGGGTGGTACATTATATATGAAATTAGCACTCGGGACTAATGAGTGCTAAAATTTATCACTCGGGGTGGTAACGGATGCTCCCACAGAGACGCCAAAAGATTCTGGCGGCTATTGTTGAACAGTACATAGAGACCGGGGAACCCGTAGGTTCCAAGGCCTTGCAGAGTATAGCCGGTCTTGATGTGTCATCTGCCACCATCCGCAACGAGATGGCCGAGCTTACGGCACAGGGCTTTATAACCCAGCCCCATACCTCGGCAGGACGAGTTCCCACGCAGGCGGGTTATCGCTATTATGTCGACAACCTCATGAAGCCCGCGGAACTTGAGGAGAATGAGCGCAGACGCATAGAGTCCGGACTTGACTACAGGTCGGGCGACCCGGAGCAGCTGCTCCAGGCGGCGGGCGAGACCCTCGTGGACTTCACGAACTTCGCGGCAATCTCCACGACACCTTCTGATGAGCACGCTTTCATAAAGAACATTGAAATGGTGCCCGTAAGTCCGAAGATGGCAATGATTGTTCTGCTCACCTCGACCGGTATTTTAAAGAGCAAGGCCTGCAGGACGGATGTCCCGATAACCGCTGACCTTCAGGACGCGTTTTCAGACATCGTCCGCAAGAACTTTTTCGGAACACCGCTCTCGGATGTCAACACGGTCATGATCCAGACCCTCGTCGCGAGTCTCGGCGCAAAGGCACTCTCCATGTCGCCGCTCCTCGTGACCATATCCGACCTCGTTGAGGCCGCTTCGGTCTCGGAGGTCAATCTCTCCGGCCAGTCGAATCTCCTCGGTTACAAGGAGTACAACGACAATGCGGGACAGCTCCTCGACTTCCTCCACAAGGAGGAGCCGCTCGGAATGCTGGTCTCGGGCTCGGGCGACAGCGACTCGGATATTGAAATCCGCATAGGTTCCGAGAACAGGTACAAGGAACTTGAAAACTCGAGCATGATTATCTCGAAGTACAAGATAGGCGATAATGCCACGGGCGCAATAGGAATAATCGGCCCGACAAGAATGAATTATTCCAAGCTCGTTCCGAGCATAAAATATTTAACTGACATTATCAGCAAATTCCTGTCAGACGTATATGAGGAGGAAAGCTCAAGTGGCGAAGAAGACAGTTGATAACAACACTCCGGAGGAGGAAAAGGCTCCGAAGGAAAAAGTTGAAGAACAGCCGGCTGAAGAGACAGCCGAAGAGAAAACGGCAGAACAGACTGCTGAAGAAAAGTTTGTCGCCGAACTCGCCGCTCAGAAGGAGGCGTACATGAGGCTTGCAGCCGAGTACGACAATTTCAGGAAGCGCACAATAAAAGAGAAGGGGGAATCCTTCACCAACGCGAAGGCCACGGTCTTTGCGGACTTACTTCCGGTACTTGATAACTTCGACCGGGCACTCTCCACAGAGGAGTCAAGCCTGGAAGATTTCAGGAAGGGTGTCGAGATGACACACACTCAGCTTACGGATGTGTTTAAGAACTACGGAGTTGAGACCTTCGGTGAACCGGGAGATCAGTTTGACCCCAACATCCACAACGCAGTAATGCACGTGGATGATGAGTCCCTCGAGGCAAACACCGTCGCGGAGGTTTTCCAGAAGGGTTATAAAATTAATGAAAAAATACTGCGACCTGCAATGGTTAAGGTTGCAAACTGACATATGGAGGTAAAGAATTATGGCTAAAATAGTAGGTATTGACCTTGGTACAACAAACTCATGCGTATCCGTCATTGAGGGCGGTGAAGCAGTTGTTATCGCAAACGCTGAAGGCGCAAGAACAACCCCTTCGGTTGTAGCATTCGGCAAGGACGGCGAGCGTATGGTAGGCCAGGTGGCAAAGCGCCAGGCTATCACAAATCCCGACAGAACAGTGTCATCAATCAAACGTCAGATGGGTTCTGACTACAAAGTAAATATTGACGGCAAGAAGTATACCCCGCAGGAGATTTCCGCGATGATTCTTCAGAAGCTTAAGGCTGATGCAGAAGCTTATCTCGGCGACAAGGTAACAGAGGCTGTTATCACTGTTCCCGCATACTTCACGGACGCACAGCGTCAGGCCACAAAGGACGCAGGTAAGATTGCGGGCCTTGAGGTCAAGAGAATTATCAACGAGCCCACAGCCGCAGCGCTTGCTTACGGCATAGACAAGGGCGAGGACCAGAAGATCATGGTCTACGACCTCGGCGGCGGTACATTCGATGTATCCATCATCGAGATGGGCGACGGCGTTCAGGAAGTTCTCGCGACAGCCGGTAACAACCGTCTGGGCGGCGACGACTTCGACCAGAGAGTAATCGACTGGATGGCTGAGGAGTTCAAGAAGTCCGAAGGCATCGACCTCAAGGGCGACAAGATGGCAATGCAGCGTCTCAAGGAAGCTGCCGAAAAGGCCAAGATTGAGCTTTCCGGCGTAACTACATCGAACATCTCGCTTCCGTTCATCACTGCTGACGCAAACGGCCCCAAGCACCTTGAGATGACTCTCACACGCGCTAAGTTCAACGAACTCACCGCAGACCTCGTTGAGAGCACAATGGGTCCCGTACGTCAGGCCATGTCCGACTCAGGTCTCAAGACTTCTGAGATAGACAAGGTCCTCATGGTCGGCGGTTCTTCAAGAATCCCGGCTGTACAGGAAGCAGTTCAGAAATTCATCGGCAAGGAACCCTTCAAGGGCATCAACCCGGATGAGTGCGTAGCCATGGGCGCAGCCCTTCAGGGCGGTGTACTCGGCGGCGATGTAAAGGGTCTCCTTCTCCTCGATGTAACTCCGCTGTCCCTCGGTATTGAGACACTCGGCGGTATCTCCACAAAGATCATCGAGCGTAACACCACAATCCCCACAAAGAAGAGCCAGATCTTCTCCACGGCTGCCGACAACCAGACATCCGTTGAAGTAAACGTTCTTCAGGGTGAGCGTGAGTTCGCAAAGGACAACAAGCAGATAGGCCTCTTCCATCTTGACGGTATTCTTCCGGCACGCCGCGGAACACCTCAGATTGAAGTAACATTCGATATAGACGCCAACGGTATCGTACATGTATCCGCTAAGGATCTCGGTACAGGCAAGGAGCAGTCAATCTCCATCACGGCTTCTTCCAACATGTCTAAGGAGGACATTGAGAAGGCAGTCCAGGAGGCAGAGAAGTTTGCCGCAGAGGACAAGCAGCGCCGTGAGGATGTCGACACCAGAAACGCAGCTGACCAGATGGTATTCCAGTGCGAGAAGATCCTCGTCGACGAGGCCGACAAGTTTGAGGCATCCGACAAAGAGGAACTCGAGAAGCTCATCGACAACCTGAAGGAAGCATTGAAGGGTGAGGACATGAACCTCATCAAGAGCCGTCAGGAAGAACTCCAGAAGAAGTTCTACGATGTCTCCGAGAAACTCTACAAGGCAAACGCACCTCAGGGCGACCCGCAGGCTGCAGGATTCGATCCCAGCCAGTTTGCCGGCGGTGCAGCACCTGACAACGGTGCCGAGGACGTTAAATTCACAGACGTTGACTAAAAGGAATTAAATTCAGATGGCTGATAAGAGAGATTTTTATGAGGTCCTGGGCGTGGATAAATCCGCGTCCGAGGACGAGATAAAAAAAGCATACAGGAAAAAGGCCAAGCAGTATCACCCGGACCTCAATCCGGGTGATGCCGAAGCCGAGAAGCATTTCAAAGAGGTAAACGAAGCGTACGAGATTCTGTCGGACCCCGACAAGAAATCCCGTTATGACCGCTTCGGCCATGCCGGTGTTGATCCTAACGGCTTCGGTGGCGGCGCCGGAGGCGGCGGATATGCCGACTTCGGTGATCTCGGCGATATCTTCTCGAGTATCTTCGGCGGCGGCTTCGGCGGTTTCGGCAGCGGCTTCGGCGGATTCGGCGGACGTTCCGCGAATCCTAACGCGCCTCGCCGCGGCTCCAATATCGAAGCCCGCGTAAACCTCACCTTCGAGGAGGCTGCGAAGGGCTGCAAGAAGACCATAGACTTCCTGCGCATTGAACCCTGTGACGTGTGTCACGGTTCAGGCTGCAAGGAGGGCACGGGCACGGAGACCTGCTCCGAGTGCCACGGCTCCGGTCAGGTCACAACGCAGTCACGCACGCCTTTCGGCGTATTCCAGTCCACCAAACCCTGCCCGAAGTGCGACGGCAAGGGTAAGATCGTCAAGGATCCCTGCCCGCGCTGTAAGGGCGTCGGCATGATACGCCGCACCGCTACCATGGAGGTCAAGGTCCCCGCCGGTATCGACGTGGGCAATGCCTTCACCATCCGCGGCCAGGGTAACTACGGTGCGAACGGAGGACCTCAGGGTGACCTCTACGTCATTCCGAACATCAAGCCTCATCCCATCTTCGAGCGTGACGGCTACGATGTTTTCTGCAATGTACGCATTACCTATTCGATGGCGGTCCTGGGTGCCGAAATCTACGTACCTACGCTTGACGGCAAGGTCAAGTACAATATGCCCGCCGGCACGCAGTCCGGAACACGCTTCAGGCTTCGTGAGCGCGGCATAGTAAATGTAAACAACCCGAACATCCGCGGCGACCAGTACGTCACCGTAATAGTCGATGTACCGAAGAAGGTCACGGAGCATCAGAAAGAGCTCCTCGCCCAGTTCGATGCCGAATACATCGACAAGCCGAAAAATGATGCCACGGGTTACTCTGAATCAGCCAATAAAAAACGTACAATATTCGAAAAAATGAAAGATGCTTTTGACGATATGTAATTTTGTGGTATAATGAACCTATCTTAATATAGGAGGACAATTTTATGTTTCCAGGATTCGGTTTTATATTCACAATTTTAGGCGGTATCATTGCAGGCTGGCTTGCAGAGAAGATCATGAAAGTTGATATGCCTCTCTGGCAGAACCTTCTCTACGGTCTCGGCGGCTCCGCTCTCGGCTCAATCTTCCTTTTAATTATAGGCAAGGTTACAGGTAAGGGCTTTGCTGCTCCCGGCAGCTTCATTCCGGCAATCCTTATCGCCCTCGTAGGCGCTTGCCTTATCATCTTTGTTGTAGGCAAGATCAAGGAAAAGAAAGCTTAAATATTATCGGGAAAAAACCGACCTGGCCTTCAGGTCGGTTTTTCACTATAAGAAACGGAGGTCTCATATGACCATACTCTGTACGGGCGGTGCCGGATATATCGGCAGCCATACATGCGTTGAACTCCTGAATGAGGGCTACGATGTAGTAGTCCTGGATAATCTCTCAAACTCCTCTGAAGTTGCACTTGAGAGAGTTGAAAAGATCACGGGCAAAAAGGTGAAGTTCTACAAGGCGGACATACTCGATGTCGACGCTCTTGAGAAGGTTTTCTCATCCGAGAAGATAGATGCGGTTATTCACTTTGCCGGCTTAAAGGCGGTCGGCGAGTCGGTGGAAAAGCCTCTGGAATACTATCAGAACAATATTACCGGTACGCTTAACCTCTGCAATGTAATGCGCGCTCACGGCGTAAAGAACATAATATTCTCCTCATCCGCCACGGTTTACGGCGACCCCGCGTTTATACCCATAACAGAGGACTGTCCGAAGGGCAGCCCCACAAATCCCTACGGCTGGACAAAGTCGATGATAGAGCAGATCCTGACAGACCTTCACACTTCGGATCCGGAGTGGAACGTCGTCATTTTAAGATATTTCAATCCGATAGGCGCGCACGAGAGCGGCCTTATCGGCGAGGACCCGAAGGGTATTCCGAACAACCTCGTGCCTTACATCGCGCAGGTCGCGATAGGCAAGAGGGAGGCACTCGGTGTATTCGGAAATGACTACGATACGCCGGACGGCACGGGCGTGCGCGACTATATCCACGTCGTGGACCTTGCCCGCGGCCATGTGAAGGCGCTTAAAAAGATTGAACCCGGCTCGGGTGTAAGCATCTACAACCTCGGCACGGGCAACGGCTACAGCGTCCTCGACGTCCTGCACGCCTATGAGAAGGCCTGCGGCAAGACACTGCCGTATGAGATTAAATTCCGCCGCCCCGGCGACATAGCGACCTGCTACTGCAACGCCGACAAGGCGAAGAATGAGCTCGGCTGGACAGCGGAGCTCGGTCTTGACGACATGTGTGAGTCGTCCTGGAACTGGCAGTCAAAGAATCCCGACGGCTATAACTCTTAAGGGGAAAGAAATGAATTATTCAGCAGACTTACATGTTCATATTGCTCTCCCCGAAAAGGAACTCTCCGATGAGCAGATAAGGGCGAAACTCACCGCGTACAAGGACGCGGGCGTCACGTTTTTGCGTGACGGCGGCGACAGCCGCGGAGTTTCCCTCCGTGCGAAGCCTATAGCAGAGGAACTCGGAATAGACTACAGGACTCCCGTGTTCGCCATCTACAAGGAGGGCTGTTACGGCTCATTCCTCGGAAAGAGTTTTAAGGACTTTGATGAATACAAGTCTCTGGTGGATGAGGCTGAGCGCGAGGGCGCGGATTTCATAAAGCTCATCCTCTCCGGTGTGGTTGACTTCTGCGGAGGCAGCAACGACTTTGAGCCGTTCCTGACACAGGAGGAGGTCTCCCTTATGACGGGATATGCCCACGGAAGGGGATTCTCCGTCATGGCGCATGTCAACGGAGCGGAGAACATAAAGATGGCCGTCTCTGCCGGAGCAGACTCAATAGAACACGGCTATTTCATGGATGAGCAGTGTGTTGACATGCTGGCAAGCTCTGACACCGTCTGGGTGCCGACCATAGCCGCTGTCGCGGCCTTTGTCGGCGATAAGAAGTATGATCAGGCTCTCTTAAAACAGGTGCTCGCAGACCATGCGAAGATGATAAAGAAGGTATGGTACATAGGCGGTATGATAGGCCTCGGTACCGACAATGCCGACATAGATAAGGAGTACGAAATCCTGAAAGCCGCAATTGACGACAGGGAGTTTGATGCTCATCTTCTCAGCACACTTGAACAGGTAAAGTGGAAATTCACAAAATAAAAAGAAGCCCTTCCGGGCTTCTTTTTTATGCCTGTCTGTTTACTTCCGCGACGATTTTGTCTATCGCTCTCAGATATCCCGTAGTGCCCTCGCCGATGACTTCGTCGAAGCAGGCGGCGGACAGGTAGGATTGTTTGCGAAACTCATCGCGTTCGTCCGTGTTTGAGATATGGACTTCGACGGCCGGAATATTCACTGCACGAAGCGCGTCGAGTATCGCAATACTCGTGTGGGTGTACGCCGCCGCGTTTATGACGATTCCGTCGGCCTTGCCGTGCGCGGCCTGGATTTTATCGACTAAATCGCCCTCGTGATTGGACTGGTATATTTTAACCTGAATCTTTTTTTCGGCGCAGTATTGCTCTATTTTTTTGCAGAGGTCGTCATAGGTCTCGTCGCCGTAGATGGCGGGCTCCCTTATGCCGAGCATATTGATATTCGGTCCGTTTAAAACCAGTATTCTCATTTAACCACCTTTTTTGTCTCCTCAAAACCGAGGCTGTCCTTGGCCTTAACCGTGATCGTACGTTCATAGGCTGAGAATGCATCGTCGATGATGCTCTGTGACGGCTTCTTCGTAAACGTGCTGACTATCGGCACGATGATGAGACCGCCTACCATTGCGACAACACCGGAGTTGATGGATGACCTGAAGATGTATCCGAGAACCGTGCCCCAGGCTGTGACATCAACGCCGCCGAGGGAGACAATCATCTGGAGGACTGCTATGGCGCAGCCCCATACGAAGCAGACTGCCGTGGCTGCCTTCGTGACACTCTTTGAGTAGAGCGAGAGTAAGAACGGAGCCAGGAATGAGCCTGCGAGAGCGCCCCATGAAACACCCATCATCTGAGCTATGAAGGTGACTGAAGGGTGTGCGTCCTTGATGACTGCGATAATCGCCGAGATCGCAATGAAGAATACTATGAACAATCTCATTATAAACACTTGTTTCTTCTCTGTCATCTCTTTCTTGGAAAGAGGCTTGATTACATCGAGCGTGAACGTCGAGCTGGATGTAAGTACGAGAGAGGAGAGTGTTGACATGGAAGCCGAGAGTACGAGTACTATTACGACTGCGATTATAACACTGGGAAGTGTTGAGAGCATTGCCGGGACAATCGTGTCAAAGAGAGGTTTGCCCGTGGCGGGGTTGAAGACCACGCCGGCATCCTTGTAGAGACGGCCGAAACCGCCGAGGAAGTAACATCCGCCAGCAACGACGATTGCGAAGAATGTTGAGATGATTGTGCCCTTGTGGATGTCGTTCTCACTCTTGATGGCATAGAACTTGCCGACCATCTGGGGAAGGCCCCATGTGCCGAGCGATGTAAGGAGCACGACAAAGAGGAGTGCCAAAGGATCGGGGCCGAGGAATGACGAGTATGCGCCTTCCCATCCGGCATCGCCGGAGATCTGTGAAAGGGCTCTTGTCGCCTCGACAAGGCCGCCGTTTGCCTTAAGTACGGCAAGGATGACGGCTGTAATACCGAAGAGCATGATAATGCCCTGAATGAAGTCGTTGATTGCCGTGGCCATGTAGCCGCCGAAGATGACATATACACCGGTGAGAACTGCCATTACGAGGATGACTGCCCAGTAGGGAATGTCAAATACGAGTCCGAAGAGGCTTGAGAGGCCGTTGTAGAGAGATGCAGTGTACGGAATAAGGAATATAAATACTATAATTGCAGCGGCAATTTTCAAAGCATTTGAGTCAAATCTCTTGCCGAAGAAGTCGGGCATGGTCTTTGCGTCGTAGTGCTGAGTCATGACCCTTGTGCGTCTTCCGAGTATGTTCCAGGCGAGGAGGGAACCGATGAAGGCGTTTCCGAGACCTGCCCAGGTGCTTGAGAGACCGAAGTTCCAACCGAACTGACCTGCGTAACCTACAAATATTACGGCAGAGAAGTAAGATGTACCGAAAGCGAAGGCGGTAAGCCAGGGGCCTACGTTTCTGCTGCCGAGTACAAATCCGTTTACATCTGTCGCACGCTTCCTCGTATAGAGGCCTACACCTATCATAAGTGAGAAGAAGCATATGAGCAGGATAGCAGACATGAGTTTCATAATAAATCGTCCTTTTTTGATAATTTAGCGCTTTAAAGTGTGCACTTCACTGCTTTAAAGTACCACAGTGAAGTGCAAATGTCAATATTTTTTTAAAGTTTAGCGAGAAAATCACAGAGATTCAGGAAAAACTTTTCGTAATCGCTGTGTTTTTCAAAGAAGCCCATCCATGAGAAATGGTCCTTGTGCTCAAGCGGCATATTGTACCATTTGCCCGGAACAGCTTTGGTGTTTTCCGTCCAGGTCTCCCGGGGCTTGTTCCTCGGTGCCATGGTGCTGAGGGTGTTTACCACGCCGTCTGACTGATACCAGTTTTTGTCGACGCCGAGCGTTTTTTTCAGTGTCGGGGTGCCATACCAGCCGATGATGAGCTGCCCGAGGTGTGCCAGAGGGAAGGCTTTAAGTTCCATGGCGTGGAAAGGCGTTTTAAGTATCCTGTGTGATTTGCATGCGGGATAAGCGAAGTAGTAAATCTCATCTGAAATACCTATGGTTTCATTAAACTCTGCCGTAAGGGCCGTACTCTGCGCAATAAGTGAGTTGTCCAGCCTGCAGGCATGGTATTTTTTGAGAATGTCATCTCCCCAGAAATCAAGGCGGGGATCATAGTATTTCGTCAGTCCGGTCTTCTTAAGCAGAGTGTTCGCAGCACTGAGTATGAGACGGTTGACAAACTTGTCAACGTGCAGGTCGCGCGCGGCATCGGCCAGCGTTGTGCCGTTGTTTGTGCCGGAGATTGTGGTAATCGAGTTTATGAGGTGAGCATTGCCTCCGGTAAAGAGCGGAGAGAGCTCATCTGCGGGTGTCGCCTCACGTTCCTCTTCCGATCCGCGATCTAAAAGATCCGCAAACAGGCTTATTGTGGGACCTCCGAAGGAGTGGCCTATGAGATTGATTTTCTCATGGACGCCGGGTTCGCCCCAGTCTTTGAAATAGCCATCGTAAGTCCTGCCGTATCGGGCGTGCCCGTTTTTCTCGCTGTGGGCTTTGCCGTAGTCTACGGTGCCGCCGACTATCTGCGCGTAGAGTTCGCACGCGCGGTCCCACGCGGAATTCCAGGGACCAACCGAAGGGGTATATGATTCATATCCGTTTTGTGAAAGGAACTGCGCCATGCCGGGTCTGTGAAAGCCACCGAAGCACGGCATAAGGCCTGAAAGTCCGTCTTTGTCGCCCCAGCCGCAATAGCCGTGGACGAAAATGTTGGCATAAACTTTTGACATTTTCTTTCCTCCGTGTACTTGATACGATACAGATTATACTCATTTACCATACAATTGTAAATAATCGCGTAATGTAGTATAATATTTTGGTATTTTTGTTTAAGGAGCAGTGCTTTGAAAGTCTCGGTTGCCCTAGCGGCGTACAACGGAGAAAAGTACATAGAGGAGCAGCTTCGCTCAATTCTGACGCAGCTTCGCGCCGACGACGAGGTCATCGTGTCCGATGACAACCCGTCGGGAGGCACGAAGGCGGTCGTCGACCGCATCGGCGACCCGCGTATCCGCTATGTCGAGGGGCCGGGAAAGGGAGTCATCAAAAATTTCGAGTATGCGATTTCGCAGACGACGGGCGACATAATCTTCCTTTCCGACCAGGACGATGTGTGGCTGCCGGGCAAGGTCGCCGCCTGCGTCAGTGAGATTGAGGACGGCGCACTGCTCGTACTCCACGATGCGAAAATAACCGATGAAAATTTAAATGTTCTTGAGGAATCCTTCTTTGAACACAACGGCAGCGCGCCGGGTTTCCTGAAAAACATAAAAAAGAACTCCTATATGGGCTGCTGCATGGCATTCAGCTCTGAGCTGAAGGACGCTGTTATGCCGTTTCCGGACAATCTTCCCATGCATGATCAGTGGATCGGGCTCAATGCGGAGCGAAGGGGTAAAGTAAAATTCATTTACACTCCATACCTTCTGTACCGCAGAAGCGGTGACAGTCTGACCGGAAACCCTACATCGCTCATGCAGAAAATAAAGTGGAGAGTAAGTATTATAAAGGACGTAATCCGATGATTAAAGTATCCGCGAGCATAGTCACATACAACAATGTTAAGTATATTGAAAAGGCCGCAGCTACGTTGCTTGATTCAGTCAAAGACAGCAATATCGACTTCCGTCTCTATGTCTTTGACAACGGTTCGACTGACGGCACGGTTGAGCTTCTGAAGAGTAAATTCTCGGATAATCCGCGCTTCTTCCTTCACGAGTCTGATGAGAATATCGGCTTCGGCAGGGCGCACAACAAGATGCTGAAGGTATTCGATGACTGGAAGGCGGATTACCACTGTGTCGTAAATCCGGACGTTGTCATAGAGGACGACATAGTTTTGATGATGGTGAACTACTCCGAGGAGCATCCGGAGGTTGTACAGCTTTCACCGAGAATCTGCTTCCCGGACGGCCGGGACCAGATACTGGGCAAGCGCAGGCCGCATATCTGGTACCTTGCGGCGAGCCGCCTGCGCGGAAAGGAGCCCGGCCGGCTTCTTTCGCGGTACGCGATGCTTGATGCGGACTACTCAAAGCCCTTTGAGATTAAAAACGCCACGGGCTGCTTCATGTTCTTCCGCGGTGACGCGTTCCGCTCGGTCGGAGGCTTCGACGACAGGTACTTCATGTACTTTGAGGACTGCGACATAACGCGGACCATGGGAAAACTCGGAAAGGTACTGTTCTTCCCGGACGCAATCGTGTACCATGTCTGGGCCAGGGACTCGAAGAGAAATACAAAACTGAAAATAATACACATTCAGTCAATGCTTAAATATGACCTGAAATGGAGGACAATCTGATGACATTCGCAGTAGTTTTAGCCGGTGGCATAGGCTCCCGTATGGGAAATTCCGAGACACCCAAGCAGTATCTCATGCTCGGAAAGCAGCCTATCATCATCCACACAATAGAGAAGTTTTTCGTATGCCCGGAGTTTGAACACGTAATTGTACTCACTCCGAAGGCTTGGGTTGCCCATACGGAAAACATGATAAAGAAGTCTCTCGGAAAGACGGACCGCATTACCGTTATTGAGGGCGGCTCCACGAGAAACGAGACACTGATGAACGCCATCAGATTCATAGAGAAGAACTACGGCCTCGATGACGACACCATAATCGTCACACATGACGCCGTAAGACCTTTCGTAACACACAGGATTATCGAGGAGAACATAGAGGCTGCGAAGAAGTACGGCGCAACCGACACCGTTGTTCCCGCAACCGACACGATTGTCGAGTCAAAGGACGGCGAGGTAATCTCCCAGATTCCCAACAGAGCCACTCTCTTCCAGGGCCAGACTCCTCAGAGCTTCAACGCAAAGAAACTCAAGGAACTCTATGAGAGCCTGACAGACGAGGAGAAGGAGATTCTGACAGACGCGTGCAAGATCTTTGCCATGAAGGGCGAGAAGGTTTATCTCGTCGAGGGCGAAGTTTCAAATATGAAGATAACCTATCCGTTCGACCTCAAGGTCGCGGCCACAATGCTCGGAGGAGATCTGACAAATGATTAATTCCATCTATCAGCTCACGGCGCCGCGCCTGATAGAGGTCACCTACGGCGAGATTGACTTAAGTGAAGGAGGAGTGCTCGTACGCCCCTCGCACCTGTCAATCTGCCGTGCCGACCAGCGCTACTACCAGGGCGCGCGCTCAAAAGAGGTGCTGGCGAAGAAGCTTCCCATGGCCCTCATTCACGAGTGCATGGCTGAAGTTGTCTTCGATACGACGGGCACCTTCAGGTCCGGCGACCGCGTTATCTGTATACCGAACACACCGACTGAGTATGACGATATAATCGCCGAGAACTACCTGCGTTCCTCAAAGTTCCGCTCGAGCGGTTTTGACGGCTTCCTGCAGGATGTCGTGCTCATGGCACCGGACAGGCTCGTGAAGATTTCAGACGACGTCAATCCCGACGTCGCGGCCTTCACCGAGCTCATCTCCGTGTCCATGCACATCATCTCGCGCTTTGACAAAACCGCGCATTCGAGGCGAAACAGCGTGGGTATCTGGGGCGACGGCAATCTCGGTTTCATAACCGCGGTCCTGCTCGATAAACTCTACCCGGACCTTAAGATAAACGTCTTCGGACGCAATTACGACAAACTTGCATATTTCACCTTCGCTGATGAGACGATGCATGTCGACGACATACCCGAGGACTTCATGGTTGACCACTGTTTTGAGTGCGTCGGAGGAGCGGGCTGCGAACCCGCCATCAACCAGATGATAGATCACATAAACCCCGAGGGCACAATAGCCTTAGGCGGTGTGTCTGAAAACAATGTGCCGATAAACACCAGGATGGTGCTTGAGAAGGGCCTTCGTCTCTTCGGTTCCTCAAGGTCCGGAAGAGATGACTTTGAAAAGACCGTCAGGTTCCTCGAGGACCATGAACAGTCGGTTCACTACTTTGAGACCTTGATCGGCGAGACCTTTGATGTCAGGACCATACCCGACATCCACAAGGCTTTTGATGCGGACTCGACCCTTCACCTGGGCAAGACCGTAATGCATTGGAATAAGTAAAGAAAGGAGTGCATATTATGAAAGACTTAATCTTCCATATCTATGCGCTCTTTTTCAATCTCGGAGCGAGATTTAAAGTGAAGAGTGACAGGGTGGGCCTTGTGTCAATGCACAACGCCCATTTTGCCGACGGCCTCGGTGAGGTCGAAGCAAGACTCGGGTCATTTGAGATAATAAAAATCGAGCGTACGAGCCTCTTCTCGGCTCCGCTCTCAGCCCTGCGCTTTGTCACCATTGACGCCTTTCGTCTCGGCCGGGCTAAATACATTTTCCTGAATGATAATTTCATGGCGCTTGCCTATGCAAAGCCGAACAGGGAGACAAGGATTGTTCAGCTCTGGCACGGCATGGGTGCCTTCAAGAAGTTCGGCTTTGATATTGAGGTCGAGCCGAAAGTGAGGCGCCGCGAAGCGGCGCAGGCCGGGCGGCTCACGCATGTGGCCTGCTCGTCCGTCGGCGTAAAGGAGATTTACGCCGGTGCTTTCGGCGTATCTCCCGACAAGGTTTATCCTGTCGGCGCTCCGAACGGTGACTTCTATTTCTCGGAGGAGAACAGGAAAACCGCGAGGGATACCCTACTTGAACTCTTTCCCGAGCTGGAGGGCAAATACATTGTCCTCTACGCGCCGACTTTCAGGGAGGACACCGCAAATGATGAGGACATCTTAAAGCACTTCAATGCGGAGCGCATAAAACGGGCGGTAAACGCAAACCTCGGTCCGGACAAACCGAAGGACATCGAGATCCTTGTCAGGCTTCATCCCCAGGTGCACGAGAGTGCTCAGGTGAAGAATGCCTTCGATGTGACGGACTATCCTTTCGTGAATGAACTCTGTATGGCCGCCGACATGCTTGTCACGGACTACTCATCCATATGTATGGACTTCGCGCTCATGAAGAAACCGATTGTCTTCTATGCCTATGACCTCGATTATTACAAGGGCGCACGCGACTTCTACTTTGATTACGAGATCTATGTCCCGGGACCCGTGGCAAAGACAGAGGATGAACTGATTTTCGCCATAAAGGACGCGAGGAAAGCCCCGTCACCGAAACTGGCGGAGTTTCGGAAGTTCAACTTTGACGAGCCCGACGGCAGGGCGACCGAAAGGCTCCTTGAAATTGTCCTGTAATATAACGAAAAACAATCCGTCTTTTCTTGTGTATCCAAACAAGGAAAGGCGGTTTTTTCAATGAAAAAAACACTTTGGAGCAAAACTGCGGCGATACTTGCCGCATTCGTAATCCTTCTTACCTTCGGCGCCTGCGGCAGCAAGCAGGCAAAAGACTATGGTGCCGCAAGCACCTATACCGCGGACGGTTCACTCAATGAAACCGCAGACATTAAAGCAGAGACAAAGGCGTTCTCCGGCGCACCGGAACAGGCCGATTCGCCCAAACTCACTTACACAGGCAACCGCAAGATAATCAGAAACGCTTCTCTTGATCTCTCGACCGAGAAGTATTCCGCGACACTTAAAGCCATAGGGAAGGCAACAGCGGAACTCGGCGGCTACATTGAAGCCTCACACGAGACAAAGTATGACAACTATGCATATACCTCAATGACGGTGAGAATCCCTACCGAGAAGCTCGATGAGTTCCTCGCAAAGATGGACGGTGCAGCGACGGTTACATCGAAGTCAATCACATCCGAAGACATCACCGCATCCTATATTGACACCGAGAGCCATCTCAAGGCTTTAAGGACCGAGCAGGATACATTGCTCGAACTCCTCTCGCAGGCAAACGGTCTCTCCGAAATCCTCGAAATTCAGGACAGGCTGACGAATGTGCGCTCACAGATAGAGTACTATCAGAGCCTCATGAACACCTATGACAACGAGCTCGAATATTCAACTGTCAGCATCGATGTAAATGAGGTGAAGCACGAAGTCGTATCAGGTGAAGGCTTTTGGGCGAGAATCGGAGCGGGCCTTAAGGAGTCTTTCTACAATGTGGGCACAGGCATTGCGAACTTTTTCTCCTGGGTTATAATCCACATCCCTTATCTTCTGATATTGGGTGTCATTCTCTTTGCAATTTGTGTTATAATTAAGAAACTGAAGGCAAAGAGAAAGACCAAGAAGGAAAAGAAAAATGCTGGACAGACAGATAGTGCAGATGTATCTGGACAGAAATGAACAGGCCATCGCCGAAACTAAAAAAGCATACGGAAGTTATCTTCTGACCATAGCTTTCAACATCCTCGGAAACCACGAGGATGCGGAGGAGGCTGAGTCCGACACCTATGTGCGCACATGGAATGTCATACCGCCTCAGATACCGCTTAAGCTTAAGGTGTTTCTTGCGAAAATCACCAGGAATATATCCATAGATATATACAGAAAGCAGCACGCCGAGAGGCGGGGAGGACAGGGCTGTGACAAGCTCCTGTCGGAGCTTGAGGAAGCCCTGCCGGCCCTCTCCGAAGGCGTCGACGAAATGACGCCGGACAAGGCGCTTGACGGCAGTGAACTGACGCGCGTCATAAACGAGTTCCTTGCGTCACTCGACGAGAGGAAGCGCGTCATTTTCGTAAAGCGCTACTGGTACGGCGCTTCTGTCGCGGACATCGCCTCCGAGCTCTCGCTCACGGATAACAATGTCGCGACGACTCTTTTCCGTCTCCGCGCCTCGCTTAAAGATTTCCTGGAAAAGGAGGAAATCGCGATATGAATAGGAGAAGAGCGGAGAATCTGTTCTCCGCAATGACTGATATTGAAGAAAAGTATATTGAAGAGGCTGAAGGCTTTACTGCAGAAAGCAGCACCGTGACGGCACACCCGGGAAGAAAGCGCTGGGTAGCCCTGGCTGCCTGCTTCGTCCTTATTATGGCGGTCGCCTTCCCGGTACTGAACAACCTCTTTAACAAGGCCGGAAACATGAAGGCCGAAAACGACTCCGCCGAATCCGTCGCGGAGCAGACCGCAGACGGTACAAGCGGTTCCAAAAAGAGCTTTGAATCCAATAACGGTGCCGGAGAATACTCGGGCAGCAGGATTTCAGCCTCCGTTCCGGAGGACGTGAAGATAACATACGCAAACACCGATGAGACGGAATTCTCTTTTGAGGTGATTGAGTATGACTTCACGATGGCAGAACCCTGGATTACCGTGCGTTTTACCAACAACACTGCGGCGGACAGAAAGATCAGTCCGAGGTTTGCCCTCATGGAAGTCCTCCCTGACGGAACGCTGAAAGACACGGCAACGGACGGCGAGGCAAAGACATTCGACTCAGTGCTCTGGAACCTGCCCGCAAACGGCGGCACCTATGACGTCACGTACAGACTGTCGCATTTCGACTACTTCCACGACGGCACATACGCCCTCTTCCTTGACGACACAGGTGAGAGCCCTTACAGGATCAACCTCGAACTCACCTTCCCGAAGAAGTAACCGCAAAATAAACAAACGAAGGCTCCCAATTTTGGGAGCCTTTATTATTTAAAGAAAGAAGTCTATATGTTATCATAATAAGGTAAATTATAGTTTTCAGGAGGCTGTATTTTGACTACAGTTGCTTACACAAGTGTCGTAACACTCTACGCCCTCGTAGATGCAATATGTTTCAGCATAATTCTGGTCATGCTCATCTTAAGCTGGTCCGGAAGCTACGGGGTAAGGTACCAGAGAACATTTAAACTTTTGCTCTTCCAGATGGGAATATGCGCGTTCGATTTTGCCGCCGCAATAGTCGAACATGATCCTTCGGTGGCTGTCTGGATTAAAATTGCGATTAAAGCCGGGTACTTCATATGCCTGGCCCTGATGCAATACGCCTGGGCATATTTCGCATTCCAGGTAATGGAGCCTTCATCCCTTAAGAAACGCTGGGTGCAGCTTACGCTTACAATACCCGTACTTATTCTCATATTTATGCCGCTTGCATCCTTCTTCACGGATCGTGCGGTATTTACCGCCGATAATATGAGTTATCGGCCCGCGGAACTTTATCTGGCACAGGCGTCACTGGGCTTCCTTTACCTTATCATGATCTCAGTCAAGGCCCTGAGAGTGGGCCTGATGGAGAAGGTCCCGTACAGACGTAATGTCTGCTATGCCATAGCCGTCTTCACCCTGGCCCCCGCAATATTCTTTGCAGTTCGGCAGTTTGTAACGGGTCTTCCTCTCATTTCGCTCGGCTGTACCATAGGCATAGTATTTGTGTCCGTTGTCATACGCGAGCAGATGAACCAGGACCAGAATGCCGTGGCAAGGGCTCTTACGGAAAACTACGAGATAATCAGCCTTGTCGATCTCTCAAACGGAGCATATACGGACTTCAGAAAAGGTCCTTTTGTCGAGTCTCTTGACAAGGCATACAACAGCTCTGCCGGAACATTTTCAGAGGCTATAATGCGCTTTGCCGAGACCTATGTTTACGAGGAAGACAGGAATGACTTCTACAATAAACTCTCAACTTTCAACCTCATGCGTGAACTTACAAAGCACGGAGAAGCAATCGTGGACACCAGGCTCGTCACACCCAACGGCCTTGAGTATTATCAGGTAAA
Source organism: Clostridia bacterium (assembly GCA_017451425.1). Taxonomy (GTDB): domain Bacteria; phylum Bacillota; class Clostridia; order Oscillospirales; family Acutalibacteraceae; genus UBA1227. Next base: position 23,214 of record JAFSPP010000064.1, read on the forward strand.
AGTCGTCGCGGATGACAGGTTCAAGGACAATTATCTCTGTGTCGTAGGCGTAAAGAATGTAGACGAGACCACACGCAAGGAAATGCGTCATAAGCTGATGCTCGAAGAGGCGCTTTCTCATACCGAGGACGCGAACGAGGCAAAGACAGCATTCCTGTTCAATATGTCGCACGATATCCGCACGCCTATGAATGCCGTGCTGGGATTCGCAACCCTCGCGAAGAAGAAACTTGATGATGACCCCGAGACAGCCAAAGGCTATCTCGATAAGATAGAACTTTCCGGACAGCATATGCTCACTCTTTTGAACGACGTTCTTGATATGGCGAGTATTGAGGCCGGAAAAATCACTATTGACGAGAAGACCGTAAATGTACACAGTTTCGGAGAAACAATTGTTGATATGACCGCCAATATGGCCGCAGCGAGAAATATCACCGTAAATGTGGAGTATAAGGACATCGTTCACGAGTATCTGTATGCCGACGTGCTTCACTGCAATCAGATATTTCTGAACATAGTCACAAACTCGATCAAATATACGAGACCGGGCGGAAAGGTTGACATAGTCTTCGCTGAGGTTCCCTGCAAGAGCTCGGGTTATGCAAACTATGTCGCTACAATTGAGGACAACGGTATCGGAATGAATCCGGAGTTCTTAAAACACATCTATGAGAGCTTTGAACGCGAACATTCAACGACTGAGTCCGGTGTCCAGGGCGTGGGTCTCGGAATGTCGATTACGAAGAGGCTTGTTGACCTGCTCGGCGGTACGATAGAAATTGAGAGTGAACTCGGAGTGGGTACCAAGACCACGCTCCGTTTCAAGGCACATGTTCCCGAAAAGACTGAAGAGGACGGGGAGACCGACGGCCCCGTTGATTACAGTAAGCCGGTGTTTGACCTGCGCGACAAGCGCATTCTCGTTGTCGAGGACAACGAACTCAACCGTGAGATTACGCGTGAACTCCTGGAGGAGTGCGGCGTGATCATCGATGAGGCGTGTGACGGCGAGGAATGCCTTGAAAAGGTAAGGAACGCCGATCCCGGCGACTATGACCTCATCCTTATGGACATTCAGATGCCTAAGATGGACGGCTATGCCGCTACCCGCGCAATCCGCGCGCTCGACCATATTGAACTGGCCGGCATACCCATAGTCGCCCTCACGGCCAATGCCTTTGATGAGGATAAGCAGAAGGCATATGCCTCCGGCATGGATGCCTTCCTTTCAAAGCCGGTCAACCCGGAGAATCTCGTCAGGACCGTAAGTGACATAATAAAAAAGACTTGACTTGAAGCTTAAATCGGTGTATAAACTTTACATACAAATATTAAAGGCTTTGACGGAGAGTACAAAGGAACCCGCGTGAAGAGAGAGACGGCGGCTGGTGTGAGCCGGGGACGAGGACCTTTGTTTGTAGCTCCTGAGCCGGCGGGAAGAAAGAGAAATCAAGTAGAACCCGCCCGTGTAGGCTACGTCAGTGCATTAGGGCTTGTCAGAGCCTGAAAGTGGTCGGTTTTTCCGGCAAATCGGGTGGTACCGCGGTAAGAGATTATCGTCCCGAGAATGCGACGGCATTCTCGGGATTTTTTATTTCCCGAGCCGTCAAAAGGAAAGGTATGAATACTATGAAAGCACCAACAGCAGGACTCGATGTCAAGATCCTCGAGATGGCGAGGCGTATTCGCGAACTTCGCGAAATCGAAAACTACACAACCGCGTATATGGCGGAACAGACAGGTGTTTCCGAGGAGGAATACATCTCCTGTGAAGAGGGAAGACAGGACCTGAACTTTGCCTTCCTCTACCGCTGCGCCCAGACCTTCGGCGTAGATGTCACCGACCTCATTGAAGGTGAGTCGCCGAACCTTGCGAAACTCGTATACACGAAGAAGGGCGAGGGCCAGAAAATTGAAAAGGCGCACGGCATGACTTATTACAACCTTGCCGCAGCCTTCAGGAACAGGATCTCCGAGCCGCTTTACGTGGAGGCGGAGTACACCGAGGAGGCCCAGAACAAGCCGATAGAGCTTACTACGCATACCGGACAGGAAATTGACATAGTTCTCTCCGGCGCGCTTAAAATTCAGGTCGGCGACCATGTTGAGGTACTCCATGCCGGCGACACGCTCTACTACGACTCGGGCACGCCTCACGGCATGATTGCGGTTGAAAACCAGAACTGTGAGTTCTACGCCATAGTCCTCAATCCTTCAGGTGAGCCTACACCCGAACTCCGTGCGGTCGAAGCGCATGTCGGCGTACAGCCCAAGCGTCTCGGCGCGGAGCAGAAACTCCGTGTCTACAAGAAGTGGGTCAAGGTCGAGAAGGACGAGAACAGAACACCCGTAAAAGTCGATTTCATAAACCCCGAGAACTTCAACTTCGCGTTCGATGTAGTTGACGAACTTGCAAGGACAAAACCCGACAAGCTCGCCATGCTCCATCTCGATGTAAACAAGAACGAGAGACGCTTCAGCTTCAAGGAGATGTCTGAACTCTCAAACAGGGCGGCAAACTACTTCACTGCTCTCGGTATCAAGCGTTTTGACAAGGTAATGCTTGTCTTAAAGCGCCACTATGAGTTTTGGCCTGCAATTCTCGGTCTTCATAAGATAGGCGCAATTGCCATCCCCGCAACGAATCAGCTCAAAGTCCATGACTTTGAGTACCGCTTCAATGCGGCCGGCGTCAAGGCCATTCTTTGTACCGCCGACGGCGACGTAACCGATCAGGTTGACGCGGCCGCCAAGAACTCACCGTCGCTTGAAATCAAGCTGTCGGTAAACGGCAAGAAAGAGGGCTGGCGCTCATTTGACGACGAGTGGATGCTCTTCTCAAACGAGTGGGAGCGCGATGAGAACTCACCTAAGGGTGATGACCCCATGCTCATGTTCTTCACATCCGGAACCTCCGGTTATCCGAAGATGGCTCTCCACACATACAAGTACCCTCTGGGTCACTTTATCACAGCCAAGTACTGGCACTGTGTTGACCCTGACGGTCTACATCTCACGATCTCAGACACGGGCTGGGCCAAGTCCCTCTGGGGTAAGCTCTACGGCCAGTGGTTCTGCGAGGCGGCGACATTCGTATATGACTTTGACCGCTTTGACGCAGCAGATATACTGCCGCTCTTCGCTCAGTATCATATAACGACATTCTGCGCACCTCCGACCATGTACAGAATGATGATAAAAGAGGATCTCACAAAGTACGACCTGTCCTCTGTAGAGCATGCGACAATTGCGGGCGAGGCGCTTAACCCTGAAGTATTCCACCAGCTGAAAAAGCTCACGGGTCTCTCTGTAATGGAGGGCTTCGGTCAGTCCGAAGGCACCCTTATGATAGGCAACCTCATCGGTGCGCCGCATAAGGTAGGTTCAATGGGCAAGCCGGTTCCCATCTACGATGTCCATCTCCTTGACCATGAGGGCAATGAAGTTGAGCCCGGTGAGACCGGCGAGATCTGCGTAAACGTTAAGGAAGGCGCGCCCTGCGGCCTCTTCATGTGCTATTACCGCGGACCTGACAAGACGGCTGAGTGCTGGTACGACGGCTATTATCATACCGGCGACCTCGCCTGGAAGGACGAGGACGGCTTCTTCTGGTACGTCGGTCGCGCAGATGACGTAATCAAGTCCTCCGGCTACCGTATCGGTCCGTTCGAGATTGAAAACGTCATCATGGAGCTCCCTTACGTTTTGGAGTGCGGCGTCTCAGCCGCTCCCGATGAGGTCCGCGGCCAGGTAGTCAAGGCCTCAATTGTTCTTGTCAAGGGTACGGAACCCACTGACGAACTCAAGAAGGAGATTCAGCAGTACGTCAAGAAAAAGACCGCTCCGTACAAGTATCCGAGAATAGTCGAGTTCAAGGAAGAACTTCCGAAGACGGTCTCAGGCAAGATAATACGTTCACAGCTTTAAGGCAAAATACCCAAAAATTCAGGCGAAAATACTAACAAAAAGTGTCCACAAAATCTTGTGTGGACACTTTTTTATTGCCACAATTTATGGTAGAATACATAGGAATATACTCATTGAAAGGAGAATGCAATATGAGTTACGCTGACGAATTATTCATTAAGATGTGCAAGGACATTCTTGAAAACGGCGTCGACACAAAAGACGAAATCGTACGCCCCGTATGGGAGGACACAGGTGAGAAGGCATACACCATAAAGAAGTTTGCCGTAATAAACAGATACGACCTCAGAAAAGAGTTCCCCGCTCTCACGCTCAGAAAGACCGGTCTCAAGAGCGCAATGGATGAAATTCTCTGGATTTACCAGAAGAAGTCAAACAAGATCTCTGAGCTCTCAACACATATCTGGGACCAGTGGGCAGACGAGAATGGCACAATCGGTACCGCATACGGCTACACGATAGGTGAGAAGTTCATGTACAAGGGCGAGATGATCGACCAGATGGACTATGTTCTCAAACAGCTTAAGGAGAATCCCTTCTCAAGACGTATCATGACAAACATGTATCAGTACAAGAACCTCGCCACAGGCGCTCTTGATCCCTGCTGCTACAGTGCCACATACAATGTCACGAAGGACGAGGACGGCAACCTCGTACTCAACATGCTCTTAAACCAGAGAAGCCAGGATATCCTCGCCGCCAACAACTGGAACGTTGCTCAGTACAGCATCCTTCTCATGATGGTGGCTCAGGTTTCGGGTATGATCCCCGGTGAGCTTGTTCACGTAATCGCTGACTGTCATATCTATGACCGCCATGTTCCGATAATCGAGGAACTCATCACCCGTGAGACATATCCCGCACCCAAGGTATGGCTCAACCCGGACGTCAAGAACTTCTATGACTTCACAACGGACGACCTCCACGTTGAGGACTATCAGGCAGGACCTCAGGTCAAGAATATCCCGATAGCCGTTTAAGGAGACAAGATGGACATAATCGTCGCCGTCGCAAAGGACTGGGGAATAGGAAAGGACAACGACCTTCTCTTCCATATACCGGAGGATATGAAATACTTCCGGAAGATGACAAAAGGATCAACTGTCGTAATGGGCAGGAAGACACTTGAGTCTTTCCCGAACGGAGAGCCTCTCCCGAATAGGACAAATGTAGTACTGACCAGGAGCAGGGACTATGAGAAGGAAGGCGTCACAGTGGTCCACAATTTTGAGGAACTTGAGGCCCTCAATCTTGAGGAGCCCGTGTTCGTCATCGGAGGCGCTTCCGTTTACAGGAACCTCCTCTCAAAATGCAGGAGGGCCTACATCACCAAGATAGATGCGGTGAAACCAGCCGATACGTTCTTTCCGAACCTCGACGAAAACCCTGACTGGGAACTTGAAAGTGAATCTGAAACATTCACTTTTGAAGGTGTAGACTTTAAGTTTACAACGTACGTAAAAACTTAATAGAAAGGGGAAATTATTATGCAGACTTTGCTGATCGCAAATCCGAACTATTCCGAATTCACACAGGCTGCATGGGAAGTTCTGCGCAAGCCGAACCTCTCAATGCAATGGTACATCATTCCGATTCTGCTCATCTTTGTCTACATAGTCAGCAAGGAACTCAGCGAAGGACATACCAAGATTGTTCTCGCCGGTGCCGCGCTCTGGCTTGTTGACATCTGGAACGAAATCTGGAACTCCTACATCTGTGCCGTCTCAGGCCATGCACCCGTCTGGGGAACTCCTCCGGGCGCTGACATTAACGGCATTGGACTTGCGGGACAGGGTTCTGCATTCAATATCCTCATAGGATACAATATTGAAATATCCTTTATGTTCTTCATAATGGGTATCGCATCCTGTCTCATGCTTCCGAAGGACAAGAAAGCCAAGATCCTCGGTATCAACAACCGCGTCTTCTTCGCATGTGTTCTGACAACTCTCGCAGTGCTGGTTGAGTGCTTCTTAAACTATGCGAACGTACTCACCTGGGAGTGGTCATTCTGGCAGAGAAACTGCCCGTGGATTCTCTGGATCATCGGCTACCTGCCGTTCTTCTCAGCCGCATTCTATGTTTACGACCGTCCGACAACGAAACAGTCCGCAAAGGCAGTAGGCGTGCTCGGCGCGCTCGTGGCTGTCGGCATAATTGTCGGTGCCGCACTCAACTGGTTATAAGGAGGCAGAAAAATGGGACCTGAAATTTTAAACATTGCTGATTTTCCGGGTGCACTTGCAATCCTTATAGGTGCAACCGTAATAGACCTCTCAATTGTCGGTGTCGCCTTCAAAGACTTCCTCTCAAAAGGTGATAAGGAAGAGAAGAAAGAGGAACCGAAAGAATGAAAAAACTATTGAGTAAATACCTTGAGATTTACGCTTTAGTAACTGCGATTGCCTGCGGCGTAATTCTCATAAGAAGAGAGAATATGTCAAAGAGCAGAAAGTGGGCAGCGCTCCTTCTTTTCATCTCCTGCATCCATGCCTGGGATGAGAGCAAGTGGTCAGGAGGATACTTTGACCTTATCCTGAATAAGCTCGGTATAAAAGGCAAAATACCCGATGACCTGGCTTACACTGCCCTTACGGACTCTGCGCTTGCTGCCAGTGTGATTCCCTGCATCATCGATAAGGCGCCCTTTAAATACCTCTCGGCAGGCATGGGCTTCTTTGAATGTGTAACTCACACGGCAGGCATTAAGCTCTACGATGTAGATACCGTCCCCGGCATTTACACCGCCTGGCTCTGGGCAGCCCTTGCGGCGATTTCACTCGTAAAAAACAAATAGAAACGAGGAACAGATGAAGAAGTTTTTGAAAGTTTTAAAGGTACTTCTGGCGGTAATTGCGGCACTTCTCATTGTCGTCTGCTGCGTTGTCGAAGTGTATCCCGCCTTCCACGACAAGGTCGGCTCATTTGAGACCGATGCCTCAATGGCCGACTGGATGAAGGGTATTGATGATGACAGGCTGCTGTCCGATATTTCAATCCCGGGTATACACGATGCAGCATCAGACGAGTGTCAGCTGCGCCTTATGACGAAATGCCAGGACAAGGACATTACATCGCTGCTTTACGACGGCTACAGGTATATTGACGCACGTCTGGGCTACGAAGAGATAAACGGTGAGAAAAACCTCACTTACTATCACGGCTTCCTTCACTGCTTAAACGGTGTCTTCCCGTGGAGCGCGCATCTGACATTTGAAGATGTCGCAAAGCAGTGCGGGGCGTTCCTGAAGGAGAACCCTTCAGAGACAATCATCTTTGTGGTCAAACATGAGCAGCTGAACACGAGCGATGCTGAGTTTGAAGAGACTCTGCACTATCTGATAGACAAGTCAGAGACAAAGGACATGTGGCTCCTGACTGACAGCATTCCGACTCTCGGAGAAGCCAGAGGCAAGATCGTTCTGTTCCGCCGCTATCCTGATGACGCGAACCTCGGTGTAAAGTCCGGCATATACATTGACTGGGAAAAGCAGGCCGAGGCACCTGACGGTGACAGCAGCCTGACCTATGCAAAGGAGGAGAAAGATACATTCTCCCTGTACGTCCAGGACCGCTACAAATATGATGCCGAAACAAAGTGGCAGGTATTTGAAGAAACCGCAGCTTTGGAAAAGCAGCCTGAGGACGTTCTGATCAACTTCTTAAGTTCCAATGGAACGGCTGCTTACGGACATCCGTACGCGCTCGCAAAGCCGCTCAACCGGAACCTGAAGGAGAACACTCCCAAAGTACTTCCCGGATGGACCGTCGTAGATTTCGGCGATGCCGAACTTGCAAAACTTATCATCGATTCCAACAAATAGCATTAAAACAAAAACTCCCGGCTTGTTTCCAGGCCGGGAGTTAGTCTTTTTTATATTCAACTACATCGCTTATGTCGCAGTCCAAAATCCTGCATAGAGTATCGATAGTCAGCAGATTTACATTTGCATTTTTTCTGAATCTGTCCAGTTGCCCGAAGCTGAAACCGTACTCTTTTACCAGTTTGTATTGACTCACATTTTTCTTTTTCATTGTCTTCCACAAAGGATCAAAAGTTATCATGGCAACCACTCCTTTGCAAACAAATTTAAA
>JAFSPP010000065.1 GCA_017451425.1 Clostridia bacterium
ATACTTTATTTTCAGTTTTATTGCTATTATAATAATTGTGTATCGCTTTTTTACGCTTTAAAGAGGTATCTGATGAAAGTGAAAAGATTCGGAAAACTTACGGTCTTTTTGCTTGTTGCTCTTCTGATGGCCGCTCTCCTCTTCGGATGCAAGAAGGAGGAGGAGCCCGCGCCGACGACCGCGGCGCCGACGACGACAACCGTCGCGCCGACTGACGCCACAACCGAGGAGCCCTCCGAGGACGAGTCTTCGGAAGGCGGAGGCGGCGGAGGAAACGGCGGAAGCGGAAGCCGGGGCTCCGGCGGACAGCAGCAGACGACGCAGGCAAAGACCACTGCCGCGACAACGGCAAAGTCAACTTCATATTATCCGCCGCAGGTTATAGGAACCTCCGCGCCGGGCACCGCGACAGAGACTTTCTCGGACGGAACTGTAATAGATTACTCGAACTCCGCTGACGGTTATATTATGATTAAGTACAGCGGGGCCCACTCGAATGTCAGGGTGCAGATAGCGACCCCCGAAGGTCCGACTCCGACATATCCGATCTTCTCTACCGGATGGGAGACCCTGCCGCTGACAAACGGCAACGGAACCTACAACATAAAGGTTCTGGCGAATGACGGAGGCAACCAGTACGCGGTTGCGGGCTCGCTCGCGCTTCCTGTCTCGCTGTCCTACTCGACGGCCGCGTTCTACAGGCCGAACATATTCTGCAACTACAACGCGGGCACTCCCTGCGTGGGCTACGCGGCCGAGCTGACGCGAGGCTGCGACACGGAGGTCGCAAAGATAGAGGCCATCTACAACTACGTCGTAGGCAACTTCAAGTATGACTACGAAAAGGCCTCATCGGTATCGACATCCGCCTATATACCCAATCTGAACAGTGTCTGGGCCTCGAAATCCGGTATCTGTTTTGACTATGCTTCCACGATGGCGGCCATGCTGAGAACCCAGGGCCTTCCGACCAGGGTATGCGTGGGCAACGTCAACGGAGGCACATACCACGCCTGGATAAGCGTATATGTCAAAGGCTCGGGCTGGGTGAACGGAATAATCCAATTTGACGGCAATTCATGGAAACTCATGGACCCGACATTTGCATCGACCGGCGGCAACAAGTATGACTGGTCCCAGAAGGGCAGCTACGCCGCAATGTACTACTATTGATTCTAAGGAGAAACGAAATGGCAAGACAACTTGACGGACCTTATCTCTCTTCCTTCTGTATGGAGCTCTCTCTCTGCCTCAAGGCGGGTATCTCGCTCGGCGAGGGACTCTTCATGCTCGCTCAGGATGAGACCGACAAAGACTTAAAGGAGATGCTCCAGGGCCTCTACGACAAGATGGACGCAGGCACGAGCCTCGAGGTCGCTCTCGAGGAGGCCGGCTGCTTCCCGAAGTATCTCGTTGAGATGATTGAAATAGGTTCAAAGACGGGTCGCCTTGAGGCGGTTTTAAAGGCCCTCTCCGCATACTATATGCGTCAGGTGCAGATAACCCGCAGCATAAAGAGCGCGGTTGTCTATCCGCTTGTGCTTATGTTCATGCTTCTCCTTGTAATCGGAGTACTCATCACCAAGGTGCTCCCGATATTCAACGATGTGTTTAAGGAGCTCGGTGCCGAGATGAGCCCTCTCGCCGTAAGCATTATGCGCTTCGGCACGGGTGTCACGAGGTACGCCGCCGTAATTCTCGCGGTGGTCGTCGCCATCGCGATAGTCGGCGTCGTAATAAGCGCCGTGCCGAGCCTCGCCCTGAAGTTCTCGAACTTCTGGAGTAAGGTCACATCAAACAGAAAACTCTCGAAGAAGATCGCCTCAGCGCGCTTCGCGAACGGCATGGCCATGACGCTCGCCTCCGGTCTTGACACTGAGGAGTCACTCGACATGGTTGAGCGCATAACCGAGAATCCGGTCATGCTCGGCCGCATTGCGAAATGCCGCGAATATATTAAAAACGGCGATCTTTTTGTAGACGCCGTCGCGAAGGCGGAGATCTTCGGCAGCATGTACTGCCGCATGCTCTCCATAGGCTTCAAGACAGGTACTGCCGACACGGTAATGGACGAGATTGCCCGCCGCAGCGAGGAAGAGGTGGACGAGAACATCGAGTCCGTAATCAATAAAGTTGAGCCGACACTTGTTATCATCATGTCGGTTATCGTAGGCATCATACTTCTTTCGGTAATGCTCCCGCTCATGAGCATAATGACAACCATAGGCTGAGGACAACGAGGTTTTTAAATGGAAACTAAAGTCAGAAAACGTTCGGTGTCCGAAGTCCTTAGAGGACACCTTATGGCCATAATTTTCTTTGTGGCCGTCTTCGGATTCTTCATCTACGGCATAAGTAGTGCCGAGAGGAACTCTGCCTCAGAGGGCAGGAAGGTTCTTGAGGAGAATCTTCGCAAGGCGGTTGTCTCCTGCTACGCCCTTGAGGGTGCTTATCCCGCAAGCGTGCAGTACCTGGAGGAGAATTACGGCCTGACCTATGACAAGGATAAGTATGCAATCGGCTATGTGGCATTTGCCTCGAACATCATGCCGGACATGCAGGTCATAGAACTCGAAGAAGCGGAGGCGGATGCCCCATGAAGAGAGTGAGTATGACCGTAGACAGCCTGTTCACATTGGTTCTTTTGGCGGTGTTTGCCGTCACGGTACTCTTCGTTCTAATGAGCGGAGCGGGCGTGTACAAGGACACACAGACTGTCATGACAGAGAGATACCAGGAGCGCACCTGCCTCTCGTATATCACCGCCAAGGTGAACCACTACGATGAGGACGGCAGGGTCTACATCGCCGAAGTTGACGGTATCAAAGCCCTCGCTGTCGATGAGCAGATGGGCGGCCTGGACTACACCACATACATCTACTGCGCGGACGGCGCGGTGAGGGAGATCATGGTCGAGAAGGGACAGCCCTTCAAGGCCGCTGACGGTCTTCTCATTGTGGAGGCTGAAAAGCTTGAGTTCGTGCAGAATGATAACCTTCTGAAGGTTATCTGCACGGGAGAGAGCGGCAAGACCGCATTTGTGACTCTCCACGTGGCTTCCGGAATCGGAGGTGACGCGGCGTGAAAATGAAAACCCGCTCCAAGTCATCCCTCTTCCTGATGGAGCTTATCATAGTCCTCATGTTCTTCTCGCTCTCGGCGGGAATCTGCATGAAGATTTTCTCGAGTGCGAAGGTAAAGACCAACCTTTCGCGCGACATAACAAACGCGAGCTTTGCCGCCGAGAGCCTCGCCGAGTGCTACAAGGCGCAGAAACTCGACGGTGCCGACCTCTCGGCCGTCTACCCCTATGCCACTGATTACGACGGTGTCTACACCGTCTACTATGACAAGGACTGGACGATGGCCGAGGAGTACAAGGGCGCCTACCGCGCGACTTTAAAGGAGCACACTGAAGAGTACTTCTCCGAGGCGCAGATAGTCGTCTACGACCGTGTCGGCAACGAACTCTTTTCCATGGTTTGCGCAGCGAGCGCAGGAAAGGAGGCGGACTGATGGAACAGAATGAAAGAAGGCCTTCCGGCATAAACATAGGCAGTGCCAGTATCATAATGGTCTTTTCGGTCCTCTGCCTCACAATCTTCGCGGTGCTGACCTTCATCACCGCAAACCATGAGTACAAACTCGCAAACAAGTCCGCAGACTACGTCAAGGCGTATTACGACGCAGACACGAGGGCGGTCATAACCGAGGGCAAAATCCGCGAGATAATCGCGGACAGCGGCAGCGTTTCAGGCGCGGCCGCGGCCGTAAACGACGCCGGTATAGGCGTCACGGCCACCATGGAGGGTGACGGCTGCCGCTTCGCATACGCGCAGAAAATGGACGAAAACCAGGAACTTCAGGTGGAACTGCTTTACGGCGGCGGAGAGCTCACCATTGAAAAATGGCAGCTCGTAAATGTCGCTGACTGGAGTGCCGACGGCGAAATACATCTCTGGGACGGTGATTCATAATGGATTTATTGACATTACTTCGCGGCGCTGTGGAGCAGCAGGCCTCGGATATCTTCGTTATTACCGCTTTACCTTTGAGCTATAAGGTGAAGGGCATAATCATGCCCGTTGACGGTACGGGTGACGAGCCCCTCAAGGTGGCTGACGCACGCTCCCTTGTTGAGGAGATGTACGACACCGCGGGACGCCCCATGGATAAACTTTTAAAGACCGGTGACGACGACTTCTCGCTCGCCATCTCCGGCCTCTCACGTTTCCGTGTAAGTACTTATAAACAGCGCGGCACGCTTGCCGCGGTAATCCGTCTCGTCTCCTTCGATATCCCGAATTACAAGGACCTCGGCATACCCGAGTCCGTCATGTCGATAGCCGAGAAGACGAAGGGACTTGTCCTCGTCACCGGCCCTGCCGGCGGCGGTAAGTCCACGACTCTCGCGTGCATGATCGACCGTATAAACAGGACGAGGAACGGACATATAATCACTCTCGAGGAGCCCCTCGAGTATCTTCACAGGAATGACAAGTGCGTAATCTCGCAGCGCGAGATAGGCTCCGACTCGGAGGACTATGTCTCCGCCCTGCGCGCCTGCCTGCGCCAGGCTCCCGACGTAATCCTCGTCGGCGAGATGCGCGACTACGAGACCATCAAGACGGCCATGACGGCTGCCGAGACCGGCCACCTCGTCATCTCCACGCTGCACACGGTCGGCGCTTCGAACACGATTGACCGTGTCATCGACGTCTTCCCGCCGAATCAGCAGCAGCAGATCCGCGTGCAGCTGGCCCAGCTGCTTCAGTGCGTGGTCTCGCAGCAGCTCATACCCACGGTTGACGGCTCTATTGTTCCGGCCTTCGAGGTCATGAACTTAAACAGCGCCATACGCAATATGATCCGTGAGTCAAAGGTTCATCAGATAGACTCAATTATCGCGACTTCGGCCGCCGAGGGCATGGTCTCGATGGACACGAGCATCTACGATCTTTTCGACAGGGGAATCATCTCCGAGGCGAACGCCATAAAGTTTGCCCTGAATGCCGATCTCCTGAAGAAAAAGATTGCAATGAAAAAATAAAAAAAGAACTCCCGGCCGGCTGCCGGGAGTTTTTAATTTAACTGAGTTCCTTAAGTGAGAAGATGACGAGGGGATAGTCCTCCTCGTACTCGGGGTACTTCGAGACGAGCATCTCGAAAGCGGTGCCGTTCTTGTCCCTGAAGATGAGCACCAGCCTGTCCTTGTCGGAGTCGAGCTGCTTCTTTATGTAATCGTAGTCCATGAAGCGCTCAAACGGGAGGATGAAGTCCTCTGAGACATAGGTGTCTTTGAGGTCCTTCATCATGTCCAGGTGGGACTTGAAGGCCTTGGCGTATATATCGTAATCATCGCCCTCTGTTGAATAGACCAGGCGGCTCATGCCGTTTGAGAGGTCTATGACATAGACAAGTATATAGTTGTAGAGAAGGCGGTCTATGACGGCCTTGTTGAACATTTCGGACCTGTTCTCCTCGTTCTTTTTGACGACGTCGTCGACAAGGAGGGCATTGAGGAAGAAGACCATGTGTCCGGTGCCGTCATCAACGGGGATGATACGCGCGCGGAACCAGTGATACTGGCCGTCCTCGCCGTTTTGCATGAGAACCTCTGCACGAATGCTGCGTCCCTCTCTGTAGCAGGTCTTGAGGTTTTCGACGGTAACTTCGCTCTCAAACCTGTTTAAAAAAAGAGGATGGACCAGTTCGCGCGCTTTGGCGAGAAATTCCGCAAAGGTGCGCTCGACTGACTTTTCTTCGCCGTAGAACGTAATACAGTAGTCGTCGTTTACGTCTATAATGGTGTTGAAGAAGAAAATACTGCCGAGGTACTTTGAGATGATATTCTCTACGCGGGCTCTGTCCATCTTCATGGGGATCCCTCCGTTGGGAAAATTATGGAGCTGGAAACGTGACTCGAACACGCGACCTGCGCATTACGAATGCGCTGCTCTACCAACTGAGCTATTCCAGCACGGCTGTGTGCCTAAACATATTACCACACTATGTTCTTGAAATGCAAGGTGTAATATGGTAACATACATAGGTAAATTTTATTATATAATAGGATGAAATGATATAGATTATTTCAAAAGCGAGGGATATTTCATGAAAAGAATAATTGCACTTTTAATGATCCTTGTCATGATCTTCAGCTTTGCGGGCTGCAAGAAGAAAGAGAAGAAACAGCCCCAGTACGCTGACGACGGCACACAGAATGCCGGCACATCGGTTGATCTCTCCTCATTCGAGGGAAAGAGAATCAAGCCCTATCTTGAACTCATCGCAAGCCGTAACTTCTACTATCAGAAGGCTATGTCAGACGGCTCCATGGTAACGTTCACCTGCATCGGCCAGGACGAGAAGATTTCGCTCTCACAGGGCGCGAGCTTCATCAAGACCGGTGACGGACGTATCTACTATGTTGAAGGCAACTACTATTTCGAGCTTACTGATTCCCTTGTAACAAAAGAGGGTCTTCAGGCCAAGCTTGAGGATATCAAGACGGTTCTCGCATCATATGAGGCACTCATCTTCGGTATGCTTGAATTCGTTCCCAAGGAACTCGATAAGACCTATGACGCTCCCGGCTATGTCCATGAGGAGTATATGGATGTCGAGAACAACTACGCCTACAGCTTCTTCTTCAACGAATCCACCGGTGAGCTCGCATCAGTTGTCGAGGTTTCTAACCTGACAAGCGGCACATACGATGTAAAACTCGGTGTACCTTCAGCTAACGCAATCAGCAATACCTTCACAAACGGTACGCTTGTTGACAGCCAGGAGGCCATGAACGAGCTCTCAGGCAATGAGGCTCAGGGCGGTGCATCAACAGATCCTGCCGGAACAAACAGCACAACAGTACCCGTACAGACAACAAACCCGTAAGCCATGACTGTTTTAATCACGGGCGCGTCGAGGGGGATCGGCGCCGCCACGGCGAAGGTTTTTGCCGAGCAAGGCTTTGCCGTTGCGGTAAACTTCAAAAACAATGAAGAGGCGGCAGCTTCTGTCGTCGACGAGATAATTAAAAAAGGCGGCGTCGCAAAATCCTACAGAGCGGACGTGGCCGACCCGGCGCAGGTCGCTGAGATGGTGAGGTCAGCTGAGGCTGACCTCGGCCCCATCGATGTCCTGGTAAACAATGCCGGTGTTTGCGTGTCCGGCCTCCTGCAGGATATGACCGACGCCGACTATGACTTTTTAATGGACACAAATGTCAGGGGAGCATTCAACACCTGCCGTGCCGTTTTGCCCTCGATGATATCGAGGAAGGGCGGCGCCATTGTGAACGTCTCATCCATGTGGGGAGAGACGGGAGCCTCCTGTGAGGTCCTCTACAGTATGACCAAATCAGCCCTTGCCGGACTGACCAAGGCGCTCGCCAAAGAGGTGGGTCCTTCAGGCATCAGAGTCAACTGTGTGGCCCCCGGAGTCATAGATACTGACATGAATTCCGGTTATTCCGAGGAGACCATGAACGAGCTTAAAGAGGAGACCCCTCTTTCGGCCATAGGGTCTCCGGACGACGTAGCTAAGAGCATTTACTTCCTCTGCAATGAGTGCTCGGGCTTTGTCACCGGACAGGTTCTGGGCGTAAACGGAGGCCTGGTCATATGAAAGCAAAGGTAAAATACTTTACAGATAAGATTGATAAGCTCTGCTATATCGACGGCAAGTCAGACTGGATAGATCTGCGCGCCGCCGAGGAGATAAAGATGAAGGCGGGCGAGTGGAAACTCATACCCTTAGGCGTGGCAATAGAGCTGCCCGAAGGATACGAGGCTCATGTCGTGCCGCGTTCGTCAACATTCAAAAATTTCGGCGTTATCCAGACTAATTCCATGGGCGTCATTGACACCACTTACTGCGGTGACAATGACCAGTGGTTCTGGCCGGCACTCGCCATGCGTGACACGGAGATACACGTGAATGACCGTATCTGCCAGTTTCGGATAATGTCAAATCAGCCGCAGCTTGAATTTGTCGAGGTTGACCACCTCGACGGCGAAGACCGCGGCGGTTTCGGCTCGACCGGCCGGAACTGAAACAGCAAAAACTTTGGCAAAGGAGAAATTAAAATGGCTGAAAAGAAAAAGTTTCCGGTCACCCCGGTGATTGCGATTGCGTTCATCATTCTTTTCATAGTGCTCTGCACATTCACGGGAAGTATTATGAACGCGCGCGGAACGCTCTGGGCACTGCTTCCGCCTGTCGTTGCAATCTGTCTTGCGCTTATCACCAAAGAGGCTTATTCATCCCTCTTCATAGGCGTAATCGTCGGTGGTCTTATGACAACCTCATTCCATCCCATTCTGGCACTCGGTAACATAACCACTGCCGGTATCACGGATGCGGTTGCGGGAAATGCGGGTATATTCGCATTCCTTGCAGTCCTCGGCATGATTGTCGCTCTCGTCAACAAGTCGGGCGGCTCCGCTGCCTTCGGACGCTGGGCACAGACCCACATCAAGACCAGGGCGGGCGCAATGCTCGCGACATTCGCACTCGGCGTAATTATCTTCATTGATGACTATTTCAACTGCCTTACGGTAGGTTCGGTCATGAGACCGGTTACGGATTCAAAGAAGATTTCACGTGCGAAACTTGCCTACATCATCGATGCCACAGCTGCACCGGTATGTATGATAGCTCCCATCTCATCATGGGCAGCCGCTGTTTCGGGCTACGCTGAAGACGGCCAGGGTCTCAGACTCTTTATCACGGCCATTCCGTATAACTATTATTCGCTTCTTACACTCGTATTCATCATCACCATCGCAATCATGGGATATGACTACGGTTCAATGGCAATACATGAGCAGAATGCCAAGGAGAAGGGCGACCTCTTCACAACAGGTGTGTTTGAGGGCGAGCAGGAGGAAGTTCAGAATGAAAAGGGCAAGGTAATCGATCTCGTTCTTCCCATCCTCTTCCTCATTGCCGTTTCCGTTTATGCTCTTGTATATGTAGGTAACTGCATGGTCGGTGACGATTGGGTCTTCGATCCGACACAGAAGATGAATCTCGGATTCATAGACGCTTTCTCAAATACTGACTCGACAATCGCTCTTCCGTTTGCTTCCTTTGTGGCTCTTGTATTCACCATCATCTATATGGTCTGCAGAAAGGTGCTCACTTTCAAAGAGGCAATGAAGTGCGTTCCCCAGGGCTTTATCGCCATGGTACCCGCAATGCTTATCCTCACACTCGCCACAGCTCTTAAGAATATGACAGGTATCCTTGAGGCACGTGAGTATGTAGGCTCCGTTGTAGAGGGTGCTTCGGGAAGTCTCTATTCATTCCTTCCCGCAGTTATCTTCGTGATCGCCTGCGCTCTTGCTTTTGCGACAGGTACATCGTGGGGTACATTCGGTATTCTCATCCCGATAGTCACCGCCATCTTCCCCGTAGGCTCCGTACTCGGTACAATAGGCATTTCCGCCTGCCTCGCGGGTGCTGTTTGCGGCGACCACTGCTCACCCATCTCCGATACGACAATCATGTCCTCGGCGGGTGCTCAGTGCAACCACCTGAATCACGTTTCGACACAGATTCCTTACGCCCTGACCGTGGCCGGCATCTCGTTCGTTATGTTCATTCTCGCAGGCTTCATCCAGAACGCTGTCATCTGCCTTGTAATCGGTACTGCGCTTACGATTGCGGTTCTTTTCGGTATCAAGTATCTTGTTAAGGAAAAGCCCGCTACGGCTGAGACAAAAGCTGCTGAATAATTAATAAAAAACAACTCCGGCAGGATTCCTGCCGGAGTTTTTCTTTTGTCTATTCTACTCCTCTGTAGTAGAGGCCGCGCGTGAATTCGCCCTTAGGCTCGCTCCGGTCACGGAAGGCCTTTAAGACTTCGGAAACCTTCTCGGGAGTCTCGACCGAGAAGTACAGAAGCTGGAAGTCGAGGCTCTTCAGGTCGGCCTGTCTGTCCGCGAGCCAGATTGGCCTGGAGTTTAAGACCTCTGAAGCGCGGCCGCCGTTTGCCTCACAGGTTACGGGGAAACGGATTCCCTTCCTGTCGGTCAGGCAGAGCCTGCTGTTGCATGAGCGGCAGTTGCGGCCGTTTTTTACGGGACAGTTTCGCACGAGCATGAGGGGAATCTGTCCGTATGAGACTATACCGCGCGGCACGGGTGTGCGAAGCGCGCTTATCTTTGCGATTTCGAGTTCGGTTGAGATGACTGAGGAGTGCAGTCCCAGTTCCTCATACTCCGCGAGGGCGAAACTGTTGCAGATGTTTAAAGTCTGCGCGCCCATGACGCGAAGGCCCGCCCGCTTTGCGAGCATTACGGCGTCAAGTGTGCCGCAGTATGCGAAGGCGGCGCCGCGCGACTTCGCCTCTTTCAGTTTCTTTCTTATCTCACGCTGCGGGCCGAAGAGGGCGCGCGGCATTTCGACACCGTAGGGTATGCCGAGTTTCTTTATGCGGGAGTATTTATCCTCTGTTGTGAAGAGAGGGATTATTATCGAGGTTACGCGGTAGCCGGGACTCTCTGTAAACCCTGAAAAGTCTGCCGGTATCTGATCGGCGGAGGAGAACCTCACGATAGCGTTCGGTCGGGTTGCGTCCGGGTCCTTTTTCATCCATGTGACAGAGTGCGTGCCGAGTTCCAGCAGGCCTGTCTTGGTGTAGTCCGCTATGGAGATTTTATACTCGCTGAAGAAGGTTGATTTCTTATGCCCTTCAGCCAGTTTTTTCTCCAGGCTTTCAAGGGCGAGTCTTCTGATACTGTTGATTTCCGAGAGAGGTATATTGACGTTTTCATCCGCCTTTATGTCGGTCGCCTGGACCTTGAAAGGCGTGCCTCCGGTCTTGTGGAGCTGGTCACGGATTTTAGAGACGTCCGTGGCGTGGCTCTGGGCCTTCTGGACCTTGTATGACGAGGTTACGAAGGTGTTTACCTTTCCCGTTGAGACGGAGGCAAGGAGGGGCTTGTGGAGCTCTGCAGTGAGCGAGAATGAGATGGGTATGGTCTGCGGTTCGCGCTCGTAGAGCCTTGCCAGTTCCCTGAGTACGGGTGCTGCCGCCGTGACATCCTCGTGGCGGCGCGTGCCGAACATTGAGCGTCCTGTCTTTCCCGTGTAATATCCGTCGGTAAAGCCCGAGCGGGAGAAGACGGTGCGCAGCTGTTCTTTCAGACGCGCCTCATTCTGAGTCTCAATGCCGGAGTAATCGACAAGGTCGGAGTCGCGTCTGTCCTTCGTGACACGGTCAATTGTCGCGCGGCAGGCCGAGACGGCGGCCGCGACATATTCCGGACGCTTCATACGTCCCTCTATTTTGAATGAGTCAATGCCGAGCCCGGCGAGCTCCGGCAGATGTTCTATAAGTGAGAGGTCTTTGAGCGACAGGTCGAAACCCGTGCCGCCGGGCGCCTCAAAAGGCAGGCGGCAGGGCTGGGCGCAAAGACCGCGGTTGCCCGAGCGGCCGCCCAGCATGCCTGAGAGATAGCACTGTCCGGAGACACACATGCAAAGAGCACCATGCACGAAGACTTCAAGTTCGAGCGTGGTGTTCTCTTTCAGTTCCTTAATCTCCTCAAAGCTCAGCTCCCTGGGCAAAACGGCGCGTTTGAAGCCGAGCTCCTCGAGTTTTTTCAGGCCCTCGATATTCATGACGCTCATCTGTGTCGAGGCGTGAAGCGGCATGTCCGGCGCCACTTCCCTTATCAGCCTCGCAAGACCGAGGTCCTGAACAATAAGTGCGTCTGCACCCAGGGAGCAGACGCACGATAAAAGTTCAAGTGCAGCTGAAACTTCGGCGTCAAAGACGAGGGTGTTCAAAGTCAGATAGACCTTGACATTGCGGACATGGCAATAGTTTATTGCCTCCTTGAGTTCCTTCTCGGTGAAGTTGTCGGCGTTTCTTCTCGCGTTGAAGTCGCCGACACCCAGGTAGACCGCGTTTGCACCGCATCTCACGGCAGCGACGAGGGCGTCAAAACTGCCGGCAGGGGCCAAAATCTCAACCGGTTTTGTCATATGAATCAGAATGTTTTCATTGAACCGCCACGGAGAGCAGCAAGCTCTTTTTCAAGGCGCTCAACGTCGCGTTTCGCAACTTCGGCTTCCATCTTATAACGGGCGGAATCCTCGAGATACTCTTTGATCTGGGCACGGAGGTTGTCAGCCGTGTCAGTGGCCTTCTTGGCTGTGTCGGCATAGTCGAGAGATGCCAGTATGGCAGCCTGTGTAATGGAGAGACGGGTGTTCTCGTGAACAATCTTGGTGAGTCTCTCATCGAGGCCGTTTGCGAGTTCAAGGACGTACTTGGGGTCGTCTTCTGTGGTGATGTAGTAATCAGTTCCGCAGATAGAAACCTTAACTTTGTTCTTTTCCATATTCAAAACCTCACTAAAAATAATACAAATACAAAAAGATTATATCATAATGAAACTCTTTTATAAAGAGTTAAATGCTTGAGCCTCTGCGGTACTCCTTCCTGATTACGGGCACATTCTCCATGATGAGATAACTGTGCGCGGGGAGACGGACGAGTCCCGTGTCTGTGACGACGCCTTCACTTGCGAAGACGGTTGAGACGTCTTTCATATAGTCGGGAAGGGTGTAGTTTATGAGCTCGTCGCCGCGGTTGACCAAAACCACGAGCGAGAAGCTTCCGCCGTAGATGTCGGTCTTTCTGCGCTCGTAGCAGATGACGCCGTCGGCGGCGGAGACGGGCACGAAGTCCGCGTCAGCGAGAACGTAGGACTTGTGCTTTCTGACTGAGCCGAGTTCCTTGTAGAACTCGAGCAGGTCCTTGTCTTCATTGCCCCAGGGGAAACTCTTGCGGCAGAAGGGATCCTTGCCGCCTTCAAGTCCTGCCTCATCTCCGTAGTAGAGAGAGGGGAAACCGGGCAATGTATACTGCAGGACAGCCGCGATTTTCAGAAGTTCCTTCGCGCGTTCACGCGCCTCGGGGTCGAGTCTGAAGGCCGCCTGCTCGGCGGTGGACATGTCCTCGCAGTCGAAGCCCGCGACGCGGGTCAGGATGCGGACGGTGTCGTGCGTGCCGAGCGGATTCATAAGGGAATCCGTAATCTGTTTCGGATAGTTCTCCGTGATTGTGAGAATCTGCTCGAAGAAGTCCTCGGCATTGTCGTTTGCGACAAATTCGATTATCGCCTTCCTGAAGGGATAGTTCATGACCGAGTCGAGCTCGGTGCCGAGCAGATACTTGCGGCGTACGCCGTAAGCGGTTTTATTTGAGGCGTCCTCCCAGACTTCGCCGAGCAGGAGGGCGTCCGGTTTCACCGCCTTGATACGGTTTCTGATGGCGGTGATAAATTCGTCCGGGAGCTCGTCGGCGACGTCGAGACGCCAGCCGTCGGCACCGAGTTTCAGCCATTTTTCAATGACACCGCCCGGGCCGGTGATGAAATCGACATATGACGGATTTGTCTCTATGACTTCGGGGAGAAGCGGGATGCCCCACCATGAGCGGTAGATATTCGGCCAGGTCTCGAACTTGTACCATGAGAAGTACGGCGAGTCCTTTGACTGGTAAGCGCCTACGGAGTCATAGTGATTGTATTTGTTGAAGTATATGCTGTCGTCGCCGGTGTGTGAGAACACGCCGTCGAGAATTATTTTCATGCCGAGCTTGTGTGCTGCGGAGCAGAGTTCTATGAAGTCCTCTTCACGTCCGAGCACGGGGTCTATGTGCATATAGTCGGCAGTGTTGTATCTGTGGTTTGAATGGGCCTCGAAGATAGGGTTTAAGTAGATAATGTCAACCCCGAGCGAGGCGAGATAGGGGAGTTTCTCCTCAATACCCTTGAGGTCTCCTCCGAAATAGTCCGTGTTCCAGAGTCCCGTGCTCTTGTCCTCGGTCCACTCGGGCTCCGAGTCCCAGGGTATGAGCCTGCCTTCCTTGTGCAGCATCTTCTTGCTGCCGGAGTTTCTGAAACGGTCGGGGAAGATCTGGTACATAATACCGCCCTTCCACTTGTCGGAGACCACCTGCTCGCCGGAGTAGACGGTGAGCTGCCAGGGGTTCTCCTCGGCATCGACATAACCGGTGCCGTAGGGTCCGTTGTAGAGGCGATGGGTGTAGCCCCCGGCCATGAACTCAAAGTGATACCAGAAGAGTCCCGGGACGAGGGGAGTGTAGTCGACCTGCCAGTAGGCGGAGCCCAGATAGGTGTCTCCGGTCTTGCGCAGCTCAAATGTCATGTTGTGTACGCCGTCTGAGTCGAGTACGACAAGGGATGCCGTTTCAATGGGGAGTATGCCGTATTCAATGGGCAGGAGCAGGCGGAAAGTAACCGTCTCGCCGACGGCTACCGCACCGTATATACTCTTGTAGGTTCTGTCTCTTGAATTGAAAATGTGTTCAGGCATGGCTGCCTCCCTTTTTCAAAGACTATTTTACGGGTCTTGCGTGCCAGATGTTCTCGGCATATTCGCCTATTGCCCTGTCGGCGGCGAAGATGCCGGCTGAAGCCGTGTTGATGAGGGACATACGTGTCCAGCTCTTCTTGTCCTTATACGCCTCCATGAGTTTTGAGCGGACATTGTGGTAGTCTGTGAAGTCCGCCATTACCATGTAGGGATCAAGATGGATGACATTTGCTATCTCGGGGAATGCCACACCGTTTATGCCGTTGTTGATGAAGTCAATTACACGGCGGATCTGCGGGTTCTGGTTGTAGTAGCTGTACGAGTCGTAGTGTGACTGAAGTTCAGCGACCTCAGGTGTTCTCATACCGAAGATGAAGATATTCTCATCGCCTACGGCGTCGTGAATTTCAACATTCGCGCCGTCAAGTGTGCCCAGTGTGATTGCACCGTTTATCATGAGCTTCATATTGCCGGTACCCGAGGCCTCGGTGCCGGCGAGTGAGATCTGCTCACTGATGTCGGCTGCCGGCATGAGATGCTCGGCCATAGAGACGTTGTAGTCCTCGAGGTAGACAATCTTGATCTTGCCCTTGATATCGGGGTCGTTGTTTATGACTTCGGCGAGGTTGCAGATGAAGCTGATTATCTTCTTGGCCATGAAGTAGCCGGCAGCCGCCTTTGCTCCGAAGATGTATGTCCTCGGAGTGAAGTCCTTTTTCGGGTTGTCCTTGAGTTCGAGATAGTTGAGTACTATGTCGAGTGCGTTCATAAGCTGACGTTTGTACTCGTGGAGACGCTTGACCTGGACATCGAATACCGAGTCAGGATTGATTTCTATGCTCTGCTTCTCCTTGATGTACTTCGCGAAAGCGACCTTGTTGTCGTGCTTTATCTCGGCAAAGCGCTCAAGCACCTTGTCGTCATCAGCATATTTTTTGAGTTTTTCAAGTTCCGCTCCGTTGTAGATGAAGTCCTTGCCGATAAGCTTCGTGATGTAGTCGGAAAGCTCGGGGTTGGACTGGCAGAGCCAGCGTCTGTGGGCGATACCGTTTGTGACGTTCGTGAACTTCTTCGGAGTGATCTTGTAGAAGTCGTGGAATATGGTGTCCTTGAGGATCTCGCTGTGGAGGGCCGAAACACCGTTTACCGTGTGGCAGACTGCTACGCAGAGGTTGGCCATGCGGACGATGCCGTTTGAGCAGATGGCCATATTCTCAACCTTCTCCGAGTCGTGGTAGACGTCCCAAATAAAGGCGCGGTAGCGGTTGTCTATCTCCTTGATAATCTGGTAGATACGCGGTATGAGGGTGATCATGATATCCTCGGGCCAGCACTCGAGGGCCTCCTTCATGACCGTGTGGTTTGTATAGGCGAATGTCTGGGTTACGAGAGTCCAGGCATCGTCCCAGCTGTAACCGCACTCATCCATGATGATACGCATGAGCTCGGGGATGGCGAGTGTCGGGTGTGTGTCGTTGATATGGATGGCGGTCTTCTGAGGGATGCTGTCAATGCTCTTGTTCTGGCGGAGATGACGGCGGACTATGTCCTGCATCGATGAGGAGACGAGGAAGTACTGCTGACGCAGACGGAGGCTCTTGCCCTCGGGATGGTTGTCGGCGGGGTAGAGGACCTTGCAGATTACATCTGCCATGGCCTGCTGCTCGACCGCGCGGATATAGTCACCCTGGTTGAAGAGTGTCATGTCGAAGTTGGGCGCGTCAGCCTTCCAGAGGCGGAGACGCGAGAAACCCTTTCCGTCCTTGCCGGGGCAGTACATGTCGTACGGTGTGGCAATTACGGAAATGGCGTTGTTTGTCTTTGTTACGAAGTAGCCGTCCTGCCAGCTGCTCTCGAGGTCTCCGCCGAATTCAACGGTGACCTTGAGGTCGTCCTTTGCGGTGAGCCATACATCGCCGCCGGGGAGCCAGTAGTCGGGAAGTTCCGTCTGCCAGCCGTCGATGAGCTTCTGCTTGAACATACCGCATTCGTAGAGGATGCTGTAGCCCATTGATGAGTACTCGCCGGTTGCGAGACCGTCGAGATAGCAGGCCGCGAGACGGCCGAGGCCGCCGTTGCCGAGACCGGCATCGGGTTCACATTCATATATGTCTTCAAGGTCGATGCCGAGGCTTTCAAGGGCTTCGGCGGCCACCTTGTCGAGTCCGAGATTGTAGAGGTTGTTCTTCAGGGAACGTCCCATGAGGAACTCCATGCACATATAGTAGACCGTACGGGACTTCTTGTCCTTCTTCGTACGGGCGATAAACTCATTTGTGCCCTCAGTGAGTTTTTCCTTGACTATGGCGGAGACAGCCTTGTAAATCTGCATGTTGTCCGCTATGTCGGGCTTGATGCCGTAGAGGTGTGAGAGTTTGGCCACAACGGCATTTTTGAATTCTCTTTTCGTCATTGAATAGTCCATTTAAAATGTTTCACCTGTATCCTTAAATTATATTAAAACAGATACTTTATTATATAATAAAAGCGCCGTCGGCACAATACCAACGGCGCATTTTATTAAGGTGAATTATTTGATCATTATCTCGTCGCGGATGAATTTCTCAATTTCCTTCTGAGTATAGACAACCTTTACGGGATATGTGGGCATGATCTCATCAAGGCAGTGCTCTGCAATCCAGGGGATATCCTCTTCCTTGATGCAGTCGAAGCCTGTGGGGATGTCCATGCGCTCGTTCATAGCTCTGATCTCAGCTATGAAATTGTGGGCCTTCTCCTTGTCGTTTGCGCCTGTGATGCCGACATAGTCAGCGATTTCGGCGAGCTTATCCTCAACAGCCGGGCCGAGGAAGCAGTCTGAGAAGACATGGGGAAGGATTACGGACATTGCAAGGCCGTGAGGCACGCCGTATTTACCGCCGAGTCTGTGGCCGATGCCGTGAACATAGCCAACGCCGCCGCGTGTGAAGCAGAGGCCGGCATAGTAGGAGGCGAGAAGCATATTTCCGCGTGCTTCAAGGTCGCCGCCGTCATTGTAAGCTTTCTCGAGGTTCTCGAAGATGAGCTTGATGGCTTTAAGTCCGTAGGTGTTGAACTTCTTGTCGTTGTACCAGATGTTGGTATAACCCTCAACAGCGTGGGTCATGGCGTCCATACCGGTTGTGGAAGTGATCTTCTTCGGAAGTCCGGTTGTGAGTTCAGGGTCGAGTACGGCATAGCGTGCGCGAATGAACGGGTCCATAATCGGGAATTTGTCGTGGGTCTGGGTATCCGTGATAACCGCAGCGATTGTGGTCTCGGAACCTGTGCCGGCTGTCGTGGGAACAGCGTAAAGCGGCGGAGGAATAAGGCCGTTCATCTTTCTTGCGGGCATGAATACCATGAATACGCCCTTCATCTTCTTGACGGGGCGCTCAGGTCTCGCATAACGGGCGATGATACCTTTTGCGCAGTCCATCGGAGAACCGCCGCCTACTGCGATGACAGCCTGGCAGCCGTTGTCCTTGTAGAGCTGGAGTCCGGCTTCTACGTTCTCAACTGACGGGTTCGGCTGAACCTCATCATAGACAACGTATTTGATGCCCTGCTCGTCGAGAGCCTTGAAAAGGCCGTCAAGAAGGTTGAGGCTCATGAGGCCCTTATCTGTTACGACAAGGATGCTCTTCTTGCCCTTCTTCTTAACTACTGCGGGCAGCTTTTTGATAGCGCCGGGACCATCTATAATTGTCGGATCCGGGAAGATCCAGCCCCATGCGTACATGAGCGCGCAGAGAACGACTTCCTCTGCTCTCCATTTAAGGATTTTGAGTTTCCAAAACATTGAATTTTGCCTCCCTTATTTTGTTTTCCGTTAAAGGACATTATCATTATAAACCAACGGCATTTTAATTGGTATTGACAAATTGTTAAACATAAAAACCAAATTTTTATACAATAATTACACAAGCAAAGGGAATTTTTAGGACACTTTGAAGCAAATTTGCAAGTTCGGAAATTTTAACTTGCAAAACTATTGACTTTAGCGCGTTAAAGTAGTATAGTTTTTCCATATTTTTGCAAGAAAGGTCGAATGAATTATGAATGAATACATTGCAGATGTAATCGCACGCGTCGAAGCACGTGACGGTGAGAAGCCTGAGTTTATTCAGACGGTTAAGGAGGTTTTCGGCTCCCTTGAAAAGGTTGTCGAGCAGCGCCCCGAAATTGAGGCGAACGATATCCTCGGCCGTATGGCTAACCCCGAGCGTTTCATCAGCTTCCGTGTGGCATGGGTCAATGACGCAGGCAAGGTTCAGGTAAACCGCGGTTACAGGGTACAGTTCAACTCTGCAATCGGCCCTTACAAGGGCGGTCTTCGTTTCCATCCGACCGTAAATCCCTCAATCATCTGGTTCCTCGGTTTTGAGCAGGTTTTCAAAAACTCCCTCACAAGCCTTCCCATGGGCGGCGGTAAGGGCGGCTCCGACTTCGACCCCAAGGGCAAGTCAGACGCCGAGGTTATGCGCTTCTGCCAGGCATTCATGACTGAGCTTCAGCGCCATATCGGACCGAGCGTCGACGTGCCCGCAGGCGACATCGGCGTCGGAGGCCGCGAGATAGGCTTCCTCTTCGGTCAGTACAAGCGCATCCGCGACGCCTATGAAAACGGCGTACTTACGGGTAAAGGCATGAGCTACGGCGGATCTCTCATCCGTCCGGAGGCCACCGGTTACGGCGCAATTTACTATACACAGGAACTCCTTCGCCACGAGGGCGAGGAAGTAGCGGGCAAGACCTTCATCGTTTCCGGTTACGGCAACGTTGCCTGGGGCGCCTGCAAGAAGATCGCCGAACTCGGCGGCAAGGCAGTCACACTCTCCGGTTCAGCCGGTTATGTATATGATCCCGAAGGCATCACCACCGAGGAGAAACTCAACTACGTACTCGAGATGCGTACGGTCGGCAAGAACGGCCTTAAAGACTACGCCGAGAAATTCGGAGCACAGTTCTTCCCGGGCGAGAAGCCCTGGGGTGTCAAGGGCGATGTAGCTTTACCCTGCGCAACACAGAACGAGGTTGACGTAAAAGAGGCTGAGCAGATCATTGCAAACGGCACCAAGTACTACATCGAGGTCTCCAACATGCCCACAACCGAGGCGGCTGTTGAGACTCTCCTTAAAGCCGGTCTTATCGTTGCTCCTTCAAAGGCAGTAAACGCCGGCGGCGTCGCAGTATCCGGCCTTGAGATGAGCCAGAACTCCGAGCGTCTTTCATGGACTGCCGAGGAGGTCGACGCGAAGCTCCACGACATTATGGTCAACATCTACAACCAGTCAGTGGCTGCAGCGGAGAAATACGGCCTCGGCTACGACCTCATCGCAGGCGCAAATATTGCGGGCTTCGAGAAGGTTGCGGACGCAATGCTCGCACAGGGTATTATGTAACTGAATAATTGAGAGGGCCTTGAAAAAGGCCCTCTTTTTGTGTATAATTAGTTTGCGGCCCAGAACTTTTGTTTGTTTTATGATATCCGGAGGTGAAAGTATGAACATTATCGAATGCGCGGAACAACTCAGAAGAAGAGGCTTTAAGGCTTATTGCTGGAAGCCCGGCGAACACACGTCAGAACCGGACATTGTGGCCGAAAAAGGCGGCAGACTTTACAACGTTTACCTTGAGAAAGACCCGTCGCGGGAGGCCGCGGAGGAGGAATTCGCGAAGGTACACGGCGCTCAGGTCCTTTATCTCGCCTGAGCGAAACAGCGCGGCCGCAAAAGGGGAAGGGAACTATGGCTAAAGTAGGAATGATATCTCTCGGCTGCCCGAAGAATCAGGTTGACGCGGAGCTCATGCTCGCGAAACTTCAGAGTGCCGGACACGAGATTAAAAGCGAAGTATATGACTGCGACGCGGTCATAATAAATACATGCGGCTTCATCGAGGACGCGAAGCGCGAGGCCATTGACAATATTCTCGAGATGATCGACTCGAAAGAGGCGGGCGAGATAAGCAAAATCATTGTCACCGGCTGCCTCGCCGAGCGCTACAGGGAGGAAATCCTTGCCGAGATGCCCGAAATAGACGCCGTTGTAGGCATAGGCAACAACGGCAATATCGTTGACATTCTTGAACAGACTCTGGAGTCTGAGACTCCCGTCATCGCCATCGGCGAGAAGGAGGCGCTTCCCCTCTGCGGGCAGCGTCTTCTGACCACGCCCGAATACTGGGCGTATCTGAAGGTCGCAGACGGCTGTTCCAACCGCTGCACCTACTGCGCAATCCCCGGCATACGCGGCCCGCAGAGGAGCCGCCCTCTTGAGGAGTGCGTCGAAGAGGCACGCGCCCTGGCCGCCGACGGCGTAAAAGAACTCATCATCATAGCTCAGGACACCACCCGCTACGGCGAGGACCTCTACGGAGAGCCTAAACTCGCCGAGCTGCTGACAGAGCTCTGCAGGATAGACGAACTTGTCTGGATACGCATTCTCTACTGCTATCCCGACAGGCTGACCGATGACGTCCTCGATGTCATGGCGAGGGAGGAGAAGGTGTGCAACTACATCGACCTGCCCCTTCAGCACTGTAACGGCGACATTTTGAAACGTATGAACAGGCACGGCGACAGGGAGTCGCTGACTGCTCTCATAAACCGCATCCGCGAGAAGATTCCGGATGTCTGTATCCGCACGACCTTCATGACCGGTTTCCCGGGTGAAACCGAGGAGAATTTCACGGAACTCGCCGAGTTTGTCAAGGAAATCGAGTTTGACCGCCTCGGCTGTTTTGCCTATTCCCCGGAGGAGGGAACGCCTGCGGCGGACTTCCCCGATCAGGTCGAACAGAGCGAAAAAATTCACCGCGGCGAGTTGATAATGGACTCCCAATATGGTATAGTTTTAGAACATAATAAGAAGTTGGTCGGAAAGACCCTGAAGATTATCGTTGACGGCTATGACCCGTATTCCGACGTCTATAAGGGACGCACCTTCCGTGACGCCCCCGAGATTGACGGAAAGATAAACTTCATCTCCGACAAGTCGTTCACACCGGGCACTTTTGTCGATGTAAAGGTCACCGATTTCAACGAATACGATCTTTTGGGAGAGGTTTAATGAATACCCCGAATATTCTTACAATCTCGCGCATGATACTGACACCGGTTTTTCTTGCGGTGTTTCTGATCAAGGCCATTCCGTATCACTACGCGATAGCGCTTGTCATATTCATAATAGGTTCGCTGACCGATCTCTTTGACGGCAAGATAGCGAGAAAAAGAGGCATTGTCACAAACTTCGGCAAATTTGCCGACCCGCTTGCGGACAAGATGCTGACCACAGCAGCCATACTCGGATTTATAGCTGTCGGCTACTGTAACATCTGGGTTCTTTTCATCATCCTTTTCAGGGAGTTTGCGGTAAGTTCGATGAGGCTTGTCGCCGCCAGCGACGGCATAGTCATTCCCGCAAACATGTGGGGCAAGGTCAAGACGACCATCCAGATGGTCGCGAGCATAGTCATCATGCTCCTTCTCTCTGTACGCTTTGACTTCGGTGTTGAGTCCGTCGCATCGGTAAGCCTGATTGTTGCAAGTGTCCTTCTCTGGCTCATGGCTGCGGCCACGGCCATCTCAGGCGTTGTCTACGTCATACAGGGCACCAAGGTAATTGACTTTTCAAAATAAAAGATTATAATAGCCTTACATTTAAATAGAGCGTTGAACGGGAAGAGTAACGAAACAGATTGCGCAAGAGAAGAGAGGCCGTTGGCTGTAAGCCTCTCCCGCAGGAGTTTTGCGAAAGTGCGCCCGGGAGCTTATTACATTAATGAGTTATAAACCGGAGTGGAACCGCGGTTACCCCGCCTCCGTCGCCTTATGGCGGCAGAGGCGTTGTTTTTTTCTTTGGAGGGAATATATGAACCCTGTTTTCAAAATGCTTGAATATCTTCATGAGGATGTAAAATGCGTAAAGGAGCGCGACCCCGCAGCGCGCGGCACTGCCGAGGTGCTTCTTCTGTACCCGGGCCTTCATGCCATCTGGTACTACAGAGTTGCGCACTATTTTCAGAACAGAAAGTTTTACTTCATTGCCCGTGCCATTTCACAGCGCGCGGCAAAGAAGACCGGAATTGAAATACATCCCGCAGCCACAATAGGCCACCGCTTCTTCATAGACCACGGCCACGGAGTCGTAATAGGTGAGACCACGGAGATAGGCGACGACGTCACCATCTACCAGGGTGTCACCCTGGGCGGTACGGGTAAGGACAAGGGCAAGCGCCATCCGACAATAGGCAACAATGTCATGATAGGAGCGGGCGCCAAGGTCCTCGGCCCCTTCAGGGTCGGCGACAATTCCAATGTCGCGGCCGGCGCGGTTGTGCTGGACGAGATTCCCGACAACTGCACGGCTGTAGGCGTCCCGGCACAGATTGTCCGCCGCGACGGCGTACGTGTCGACGACCTCGACCAGATTCACGTACCTGACCCTGTCAGAAACGAACTTGCCTCACTTCAGAGACAGATAGATGAACTGAAAAAGTAAGCACTTTAAAGGAGAAGAAAGATGAAAGTGTATTCAACCCTTACAAGACGTAAGGAAGAGCTTGAGCCTATTACACCGGGCGAGTTCAAGATATATGCCTGCGGACCTACGGTATACAACTACATCCATATAGGAAATGCCCGTCCGCTCTGCGTATTTGACGTTCTCCGCCGCTACCTTGAGTACCGCGGATACAAAGTTACTTTTGTTCAGAACTTCACCGACATAGACGACAAGATAATCAAGAAGGCGAACGAGGAGGGCACTGATTACCTCACCGTTTCCAAGAAGTATATTGAGGAGTACTGGACAGACGCGCGCGGCATGAACATCCGCCCCGCCGACATCCATCCGAAGGCCACTGAAAACATTGACGAGATAATCGAAATAATCAGCTCGCTCATTGACGAGGGCCATGCATATGCTGTTGAAAACGGCGATGTATACTTCTCAACCAAGACTTTCCCCGAGTACGGCAAGCTCTCGCATCAGCCCCTTGAGGATCTCGAGGCGGGCGCCCGTATAAATATCGGCGAGCTGAAGAAGGATCCCATGGACTTTGCGCTCTGGAAGGCCGCAAAGCCCGGTGAACCCTCCTGGGATTCGCCGTGGGGACAGGGCCGCCCGGGCTGGCACATAGAGTGCTCCGCCATGAACCGCCGCTTCCTCGGCAATACAATTGACATTCACTGCGGCGGACAGGACCTCATCTTCCCGCACCATGAGAATGAGATTGCCCAGTCCGAGTGCTGCAACGGTGTTCCGTTCGCAAACTACTGGATGCACAACGGTTACATCAACGTAGATAACGTAAAGATGTCCAAGTCACTCGGAAACTTCTTCACCGTACGCGACGTCGCGGAGAAGTACGGCTACGAGCCCATCCGTTATCTCATGATCTCCTCGCATTATCGCAATCCGATAAACTACAGCGTAGATGTCATTGAGCAGTGCAAGGCTGCACTTCAGCGCCTTTACACCTGCCGCGACGCCCTGGACTTTGCTGCCGAGAATGCGAAAAGGGCGAACAATCCGGAGGACTTCGAGCTCAAGAAGAAACTCGATGCCCACCGCTCTGAGTTTATTGAGGCTATGGATGACGACCTCAACACCGCAGACGCTCTCGCCGCAATCTACGACCTCGTCCGCGATATAAATATCGCTCTCAAGGAGGGCGCATCCTCGAATATTATCGAGTATGCAAGCGAAGAATTTGACGAGCTCTGCGGCGTCCTGGGACTTGTCTACAACAGAAAGAAAGAGACCCTCGATCTCGACATCGAGAAACTTATAAATGAACGCAACGAGGCCCGTAAGAACAAGGATTTCGCCCTTGCCGACAAGATCCGCGATGATCTGAAAGCGCAGGGCATAATACTTGAGGATACGCCTCAGGGTGTAAAGTGGCACAAGGAGTAATTGTGCACCTTGCACATATTTTTACGGAGATGTTAAAAACTTTTGTAAGTTTATGTTGACTTTTTCTCTGATATAGGGTATAGTATACCCAACGAAAAGTTTTTCATTTTAATATCTCCTTTATTTTGAATAATTATCTCCTCAAGCCGAAGGCTCCGCCAAGTCCGGGCGGAGCCTTTGGTCTGCCCGTTTTTACGAAATTCGCAAGTGAGAAAACGGGAGAAAACGAGAGAAAAACAGAGAATACGAGAGATTACATTTTCTAAATAAAATTTTTGACAAAAAGTTGTTGACTATGAAAAACGCGGGTGTTATTATAGTCGGGCACTTTAAGTTACATTAATATTCTATGGAGGAAAAGTCATGTCAACATTTATGCCTAAGGCCGAAGACATTACCCGTACATGGTATGTCCTTGACGCAGAGGGCAAGACTCTCGGTACAGTTGCTACTGAGGCAGCCACTCTTCTTCGCGGCAAGCATAAGCCTACATTTGCTCCTCACGCTGACTGCGGTGACCACGTTATCGTAATCAACGCTGAAAAGGTTGTCCTTACAGGCAACAAGCTTGAGCAGAAGAAATACTATCATCACACCGGCTATATCGGAAACCTCAAAGAGAAGAAGTATTCCGATCTCATGAAAACAAATCCTGAGTTTGTCATCACCAAGGCTGTAAAGGGTATGCTCCCTTCAACAACTCTTGGCAGAAAGGCTCTCACGAGACTTCGTGTCTACAGAGGCGCTGAGCATCCGCATGCTGCACAGAACCCCGTAGCACGTGAATTTTAACAGGAGGGCTTGAACTTATGTATAACGATAATCCTTATTTCTACGGCACAGGACGCAGAAAGAGTTCAGTTGCCCGCGTACGCGTTTATCCGGGTAACGGAAAAATCACAATCAACGACAGAGACATAGATGAGTACTTCGGTCTTGAGACACTTAAGCTCATCGTTCGCCAGCCCCTCGAGCTCCTCGGACTCGCTGAGAAGTTCGACATCGTATGCCGTGTAAACGGCGGCGGTGTTTCCGGCCAGGCAGGTGCTATCCGTCACGGTCTTTCCCGTGCTCTCGTTCAGTATGATGAGAAGCTTCGCCCCGAACTCAAGAAGGCAGGCTTCCTTACGAGAGATCCTCGTATGAAGGAGAGAAAGAAGTACGGTCTCAAAGGCGCCCGTCGTGCACCTCAGTTCTCAAAGAGATAACATTTTCAGAACCTCTGCACTTGCAGAGGTTCTGTTTTTGTAATAATATGTATCTATAAATTTTACGGGAGGGAAGCTTTATGGAAAAGTTTAAAGCGTTTCTCAAGAAGAAAGATATTGTAATCTCGGGTAAGAGATACGGAATTGATGCCCTTGGCGCAATGGCACAGGGTCTCTTCTGCTCGCTTCTTATCGGAACGATATTCAAGGCAATAGGAATGATCCCGGCGCTCTCATTCTTTACGGATATTTCGGGATATGCAATGGCCATGGCGGGTCCCGCAATGGCAGTTGCAATCGGCTTTGCCCTGAAAGCACCTCCCATGGTACTTTTCTCGCTCGCTGCCGTAGGTAATGCCGCCAATGTCATAGGCGGAGCGGGCGGACCGCTCGCTGTACTCTTCATTGCCATAATTGCCGCTGAGTTCGGCAAGGCGGTATCAAAAGAGACCAAGATTGACATACTTGTCACTCCGACTGTCACCATACTCGTAGGCGTAGGTCTTTCAATGCTCATTGCGGCACCGATAGGCAAGGCGGCCATGTGGGTTGGCGACATCATTATGTGGGCTACGACAAAGCAGCCGTTCATAATGGGCATACTTGTTTCCGTAATTGTCGGTATTGCGCTTACACTTCCCATCTCGTCAGCTGCCATCTGCGCTGCTTTGTCACTGACCGGTCTTGCCGGCGGTGCCGCCGTCGCAGGCTGCTGTGCACAGATGGTCGGCTTTGCCGTAATGTCATATAAGGAGAATAAGGTCGGCGGACTTGTTTCACAGGGTATAGGCACCTCAATGCTTCAGATGCCGAACATCATAAAGAATCCGAAAATCTGGATTGCGCCGATTTTGACATCGGCGATTACGGGTCCGATAGCGACCTGCCTCTTCAAGCTCCAGATGAACGGTGCTGCCATCAATTCCGGCATGGGCACCTGCGGTTTCTGCGGACCTATCGGTGTAATCACCGGCTGGCTCAATCCGTCTGAGGCTGCCGTTGCAAACGGCGCCGCCGCAATCTCGCCCGCGGGCATTGACTGGGCAGGCCTCGTTTTAATCGCCGTCGTCCTTCCCGCAATCCTGACTTTCGTCTTCGGTCAGGTCGAGCGCAAACTCGGCTGGATTAAAGAGGGCGACTTGAAACTCGGAGAATAAGAGCAACTCTGTAAAGGCGGAAAACTATCGCCCGGTGGGGCGAAAACTCGGAAAAACGGGCAAAAACGGTTACAAATCGGTTACTTGGGCATTTTCTTATAAAATGCCCAAACTTTTTACCCGTATTTTTCTAAATAGGAAAAATAAAAAAGTTACAACTTGTAATTTTTAACAATTTTTTAGTAAAGGTGCACAAAAACACCCCTCTTATAAATTTGACATTATATAAATAATTACCTATAATAACCGCGCAAAATCAATTTCGGGGTTTTGCCAAAGGAGATCTTGGATGGTAAAAACAGAAGGCAAGTACAGTGCCTTTACACCGGCCTCCGGCCGCATCCTTGCAATGCTGTTTCTGGCAATTTTTGTCGTGGGCACGATTCTGGCTTCGGCCATGTCGACATACACGGTAAATGTGGAAGCGGACGGCGCGGTGATTAAGGTCACTACTTCTGAACAGAGTGCCCAGAAGATTCTGGATCAGGCGGGTGTAACCCTTGGGGAAAAAGATAGCCTGGATTCTTCGAACTTCTTTGTCGGAAAAAGTGCGCGAAAGGGTAACAAGCTTATCGTCAAGCGCGCGATTCCGATCACAATCGATGACGGCGGAGAAATCTACGAAGTCATGATTGCGGGTACTGTTTCAGACGCACTCGCTGAAGCGGGTCTCAAATGCAGGCCTGCCGACAAGATGAACTACAAGGAGACAGATCCCCTTGTAGCCGATATGACAATTAAAATAACGAGAGCCTTTACTGTCGATGTCTATGTTGACGGAAAGCAGCTTGAAGCAGAGTTCCTCTCCGGAACCGTTTCTGACGTGCTTTCGAAACTCGGCATCAAGCTCGGTGCAGAGGATGAGGTAAGCCCGTCCATGAATACCGAGCTCAAAGCGGGTAACTCAATCAATGTCTACCGCGTAACTTACGAGGAGCGCACGGCTGTTGAGACTATTCGCTATGAGACAATTTATAAGACCTCCGCTGATGTCTACAAGGGTGAGACCAAGGTGGAACAGGAGGGAAAGAACGGCTCGAAGACTGTTGTTTACAGAGATAAGGTGGTAAACGGCAAGGTGGCGAAATCGACAAAACTCTCCGAGAAGGTCGATTCAGCTGCAGTCAACAAGATTGTTGTCTCCGGTACCAAGGTCAAGATGCTCGTGACCGGTTCGCAGCTCTCGGCAATCCCTATGCCTTATCCGCTTAAGGACGGTATACCGACCAATGTAATCACCACGATAGTCGGTTACTCCACTGCGTACTACTCGACTCCGGGCAAGGGCACCGCCTCCGGCCGACTCGCTCAGTCCGGTCACGTCGCGGTAGACCCGAGACAGATCCCTTATGGTTCTGAGCTCTATGTCGTAACAACAGACGGCAAGTACACTTACGGATATTGTATTGCGGCCGATACGGGCGGCTTCGCATACAACGGCAGCGGTATTACAATAGACCTCTATTTCGACACATATAACGAATGCATCCAGTGGGGCAGCCGCGAAGTCGCGATTTATGTCCTCAAATGGGGCAATGGTTAAATAAAACAATAACAAAGGACCGGTGCCGTAGGGCACCGGTCCTTCGCATTTGAGTTTATGGATTTTTAATGCTATTTGATTTCAAGTCTGCGGGAAACAGGCTTGATATCTTCCTCCTTGGGGAGTTCGAGTGTCAGGACACCGTTTTCGTAGCTGGCCGTAATGTCGTCAGACTTGATGCCGGTCAGGTCGAATGAACGGGAGTACGAGCCGTAAGAACGCTCGACTCTGATATACTTGCCCTTCTTTTCTTTCTCCTCATACTCGGAGTGACGCTCTGCCGAAAGGGTGAGAGTGTTGTCGTTGATGTCGATTTTGATGTCGTCCTTTGAGAAGCCGGGAAGATCGGCTGTCAGCTTATATGAGTCACCTTCATCGGTGATATCAGTTCCGAAGCCTGCCATGGTGGAAGTGGATGTGCCGAAGAAAGGAGAGTCAAAGAAGTGACGTTCGAAGTTGTCCATTTCTCTGAAAGGATCATAGAGTGTTAAGAAATTCCTCATAGTTAAAACCTCCTTTTGGTTTTTACAAGTCATATTATAGCACCTTATTTTCAAAATGTGTGAACAAATTGTAAATATTTAGCACTTAAAGATAGAGAGTGCTAAATTGCAGAAGTTCTTGTAATCTTACAATGGTATAAAGTATAATATATATGTTATATGAACGTGTTCGTAAACACATCGGGAGGTTTTCGTATGAACAGAAAGAATTTTGCAAGACTCGGTGTTGCAGTTACACTCGGAGGAACTGCTGCCGTTTCCGCACTCGGCGTTGCCTGTGTGCACGGCTGGAAATGGCTCCAGGAGACAGCCCGCGAGACTATAGTCGAGCCCGTTGACTGTAAGCCCTATGAAAACAGCCGCTACTATAAAGAGGGCGACTACAACATCCATTACCAGGTTGATTTCCCCGCAGCGGGAGTTCCCGTCATCGGTAAGATGTTTTTGATTCACGGATTTGCCTGCAACTCCAGATTCTGGGACGAGATGGTTGAAATTCTCACAAAGAAGGGCTTCATCTGTGTACGCCCGGATGTCCCGGATTGCGGTTTCTCAACCCGTGAGACCAAGGATGTAGCTCCCATTCCGCGTGAGCAGCTCCTTATGCATGTCCTCGAACTTGTTGACAATTCGGGCAGAGTGCCTGCCGGCAAGTGGATTTTAATGGGCCACTCAATGGGCGGCGGTATTTCCATGAACCTCGCAAACGAGTATAGGAATAAGTTCTCATGTATCCTGCTCTATGCTCCCATGGCGGCCGTCAATGCTCCTGAGTTCGTAAAGAATCTCGTAACGCTCGATCCTGTCTGTGACCTCATGGACAAAATCTTCGGCCCCGCGTGCTCACATGACCCCGTCGTCAAGGCCGTTATCATGCTCATGACGGTCGATGTACGCTACTCCGCACTCTTTGACACAAAGAAATTCGCGGACGGCCTCACTGTTCCGAAGAGCGGCACGGCCATGTGCTATATGATGGCCCGTGCAAAGCCCAGCCTCTACGAGGATATGGCGAAGGTTGATCTTCCGATCAAACTCTTCTGGGGCAAGATGGACCTCTTCAACATGCCTTCATTTGTAAGGAAGTTTCAGGGAGCCCTTAATAATCCCGATGTCACTGTTGTACCGATTGCCGGTCACTGCCTCGTTCAGAACTGCGCACCGGAAGTATGTGACGAATCCCTTGCATTCCTTAAGAGAAACGGCATAATTGCCTGAGTAATAAAAGGGGAAAGAAAATGAAACTTTTAAAGACCATTGAGTTTGCAGAAAATAAACAGATGGCGGGATGGCCGTTTGCCAACAGCGAATATTTCTCATACGGCGACTACAAGATTCATTACCGCACAGACCCCGCAAAAGGAAAAGAAAAGGGTAAGATGTTTATGATTCACGGCTTTGGCTGTAACACGACATTTTACGATGAACTGGTTGAGAGATATACTAAAGCGGGTTTTCGCTGTGTGCGTGTTGATCTTCCCGACTTCGGATTCTCCACAAGGGAGACGAAGGGCATAAACTACGTACCACGACTTGAACTCCTGCTCGCCCTCCTCGATGAGCTCGACTCGAAGGAGAAGAACCCCGGCAAGTGGATTATTGTCGGACACTCGATGGGCGGTTCCGTAACTCTCGACATCGCGAATACCGACTATGAAAAGGCTGCGGCATACATGCTCTACGCGCCTATGTTCATGTTCAATGTACCGAAACCCATGTCGGTAATGTTCGCGAGCAAACCCATGGGAGCCATCATGGATACGGCACTGAAATATGTCATGCCGTATGACACGCTCGTGAAACTCGTTCTTCTCATCGCTACGGCTTCGCCGCGCTACATCGCGAAGTACGACGTCTCACTCGCCGCAGATTCGCTCAAGCTTAAGGACACCGGCAAGGGTCTCTGCTATATGAGCTCCAAGGCCTCGCATCCCGATTACGAGGATATGGACAAAATAAAGCAGCCCGTGCTGCTCGTCTGGGGCGGACTCGACCTCTTCGTTCCGAAGAGCAAGGTGAAGAAACTCTCGGAATCCCTTCCGAAGGGCACCGAAATCCACACAATCAAGTGGGCGGGCCACTGCCTGGTTCAGAACTTCTCAAAGCGCTGCGCGAACTACGGAATTGAGTTCCTGAAGAAGAACAATCTTTATTAAAAAAAGAAAACCCGACTCTTTTTGCCGCGGCCTAATAAGGAAGTAATCAAAAACTAAATTATTGGTGTTGGTGTTGCAAAGGCAAGGTACAAGCCCGGAGAGCAGAAATGCTTTCCGGGCCTGTTTCGCTTTGAGTGGTTCATTTCCTCTATTTATTTTTTGCTCAATGGAACTCTCGGATTGCCAGATGGCAGTAGTGGCCGAGACAGTCCAGCCGATGAGCAAATTCCTTTGCGGATAGCGTGGTGTTGCCAGCCAGCCAGTTCAGAATCAACCGCATGGCGCCTGGAAAGACGAACTCAAACACATATGCCAGGTTGTCTCTTGAATAATCAGGGAATTCGATTTGCCAATCGTTTAGGACGCTTTCCTGAATGAGTGTTTTAATTCTTTCGGTAAACTGTTGGGCACCATTCGGCCCAAACAGGATAAGGCTCAATTCCTGGTTTTGCATGATTGCTCCAAAGAGTTTGGCCAGCTGATCGGGATTGTCGTTTTTCATGTAGGGGTCAAAGAAGGACAGCTTTTCCTGTACAAAATCCATTTCGATTTCACGAAGCACATCGTTTGGCTCATTGTAGTGCAGATAAAAAGTACCTCTGTTCAGACCGGCTTCTTCGCAGAGTTCTTTGATAGTGACCTTGGAAATGGGTTTGGTTTTTAGAATTCTCAGCAGCGCATCCTTCAATACTCTTTTCGTATACTGCACTCGAGTATCTTCGTTTTTCATAATATTTTACTCCAACTCCGATTTTATCAACATTTTCAACCTTTTTGTTCAGGAACTGCCAAAGAAAAAACATCTGTCTATTGAACATTGTGTTCATGATTTATTATAATGACAATAGAGAAAAATGCAAGAAAAACTTGCGTGGCAACACGAATAACGGAGGAGAGAAATATGGCAGTTCTGGAACGATCCAAATTATTCGCATCACCTAAGTTTGACCCGTATGTCAAATCCGCCAACACAAGCGGAGGAGAGAAATGGCTGGGGTATTTCTTTGGCCCTATGGGTGCCGCGATCCTGAATGTTACGCTCATCAGCTATCTGAACGTCTTTTACACGGATGTGCTGGATTTGACCAATTCCTTTGCATGGGCGGCGGCATTTCTGACGTTGTTCCCCATTCTCTCCAAAATCATTGACGCCATAACTAACATCATCATGGGCCAGATTATTGAGAAGACCCGCACCCGTCAGGGCAAGGCCCGTCCCTGGATATTTATCTCCGCGCCTTTGATGACCATTGCCACAATTCTACTGTTTCTGGTGCCCCGGGAGCATAGCCTGATGCAGTTCCTGCTGGTGGCGCTGACCTACAACATTTTCTTCTCATTTGCGTACACCATTTATAACATGAGCCATACCCTTATGGTGCCGCTCTCCACAACCAATGTTCGTCAACGCGACGCCCTGAGCCTGTTCACCAACATGGGTGTGAATATGATCCCCGGTATTGTTGTATCCTTGCTGTTCCCCATGATCCTGATGCCGGTGCTTGGCTATGATTACAACAAGTGGCTCACCGCCATGATCATCATTGCGGCTATCGCCCTGCCTTTTACCGTGCTGGAGTACTTCTTCACCAAGGAGCGCGTGACCGAGGCTGCTGTATCCGCCGGAGAGACGAAGACGGTCTCTTTCAGGGAACAGCTCTCCGTCTGCTTCGGCGACAAGTATTGGGTGCTGATGATTCTTTTCATGCTGGCCTTCCAAATCATGAGCAACATCATGACGATCTCCCTGCCCTATTTTTGCAACTGGGTGCTGGGCACCTACAACGACGGTACCACACAAACCATCCTCTCCGCCGTAGGCAAGGCGCCTTTGGGTTTTGGCGTGTTCCTGCTGTGGCCCCTGGTAAAGAAGTTCGGCAAACGGAAGGTCATGATCGTCGGCTTCCTGATTGCCGCCGCTGCAGAGGTCCTTTGCTGGGTCTTCTCACATAATATGACTCTCATGCTGGTGGGCTCTTTCTTCTCCGCCATCGGCTGGCTGCCCAGCTATGTGTACAGTGCCTTAATGGCAGACACGCTGGATTATATCGAGTATGAGAAGGGTATTCGCGCAGACGGACTCACCGCCTCCATTTTTACAATCATCGCTACGGTTTCCGTCGGAATTGGGCAAGGCATCTTCAACCTTGGCTTGACTACCACCGGCTATGAATCTCCCCGCCTTGTCTCTGAAGGCGTTTACAATGTCCAAAATCCTGCAACGCAAGGCTTTATCTCCTTCGCCTACATTGGAATCCCGCTGATTATGCTGGTGGCTATGGCGATTATCATGGTCTTCCTAAAGGTAGAAAACCTGCTTCCGAACGTCCATAAGGAGCTCACCGCTCGCCGCAAGGCCGAATGCGAAGCCCGCGGCGAGGTGTACATCTCCCCTGAGGAGAAGGCTGAGCTTGAACAGATCGAACAGGATCGAATCGCGGAGGAAAAGCGTATCGAAGAGCTGAAGGCTAAGTGCGAAAAACAGGGCTTGCGCTTCGAGGACGAAGAGGCCAAGTACCAGGCCAAGCTGGCAGCAAAAAAAGCCAAGGAAGAGGCCAAGGCCGCCAAAAAGAATACGAAATAATTTCCAATAACGCTTACCATTCACAAGGGCGGCGGCACAGCCGCCGCCCTTGTGTGCCATAACAAGGAGACGACAATGCTGAAAATCGCCGAAAAGATTTTAAACGGTGAACACCCCACGCTGTGCTTTTTCGGGGACAGCGTAACACACGGGGAATTTGAGTTCACCAATGGCTACAAGGAATCTATCTGGAGGCCGGAGCTGGTATACCA